>JAIERT010000198.1 GCA_019746735.1 Burkholderiaceae bacterium
CTCTTCAGAGTTCAAGCCACGCGATCGGTCCTTTTGCCTGAGAGTTTCCGGGGCGGTTGCTCCTTCGGCGCTGCCATGTGGGCAGTCTCTCCCGATCGGGTCAGCCGCAATTGTGCGGCATGGAGCAAATTGTAAGGCCTGCGCCCCGTCTTCACAAATGGTCACGATCTCCCTGCTGCGCTTCAGGTCGGCTTAATGTGCACCGCCCAGGATAGCGGCCATGCACAGGCTCGACAGAGCCAGAAGGAGTTTGCATGCTGGCCCTGGCCACCTCATATCCCGCTGCCGGTCCTGCCGCCGCCCCGCCGCCCGAGCGCCGGCAATCCCTGTTCGTGCACACCGGGCAGGACGCGGAACGCAGCGACGTCGAGCGCTTCATCCACGGGGTCTACCGCGAGCGCTACGGCGCACGCGTGCAGCATTACGCCCCGGTGCTCGTAAGCCTGCGCAACGCCGAGCAGGAGGTCATCGCCGCCGCGGGCTACCGTGTGGCCGACACCGGGCCGCTTTTTCTGGAGCGCTATCTGCCACAGCCGGTCGAGGCGCTGATCGATCGCGAGGCCACCCAGCGCATGACCCGCGCTCGTATCGTCGAGGTCGGCCACCTCTCGGCCGTGCAGGCCGGTGCCGGCAAGCGCCTGATCCATCTCATGGGGCCGCATCTGGCGAGCCTGGGCCTGGAATGGGTGGTCAGCACGCTGACGCAGGAACTGCAGCACCTCTTCGTGCGCCTGGGCATCAGGCCGCTGGCGCTGGGCGTGGCCGACCCGGCCCTGCTGGGCACCACCGCGGCCGACTGGGGCAGCTACTACGACCACCGGCCGGTGGTCGTGGCCGGCCGCATCGACCTGGCCCTGCGCATGCTCGAACGTCGACGGAGCGCCGCATGAACATCGCCTTGCACGACGGCCGGCGCGACTGGACCCCCGCCGAGCTGGCCACAGCCATCCGCGCGACCCGCGAGTGGCTGCAGGCCCAGGGCACACGGGTGCTGGCCACGGTATTGGACAATGGCTCTGCCTTCGTTGTGCTCGACGAAGCCGCGGCAGGTGCAGGGCTTGTGCACGTGCCGCTGCCCCCTTTCTTCACGCCAGCCCAGATCCAGCATGCGCTGCAGAGCGCGGGCGTGGACACCCTGCTCGCGCCGCCGGCCGCCGCCGCGGCCTGGCCCGCCCTGCCCTGGCAGGGTGTGCGGGTCGCCGACCAGGAACTGCGCTGCGCGCGCCTGCCCGCGCAAGGCCTGCCTATGCCACCCGGCACGGCCAAGATCACCTACACCTCGGGCAGCACGGGCGCGCCCAAGGGGGTCTGCCTGCGCCTGGCGGCGATGGAGCGCGTGGCCGACGGCGTGGTCCAGGCCCTGGGCCCGCTGGGGATCAAGCGCCACCTCAGCGCCCTGCCCTTTGCCGTGCTGCTGGAAAACGTGGCTGGCCTGATGGCCGCGCGCCGACAAGGCGCCACACTGATCACGCCGCCGCTGGCCGAGCTGGGCTGGCAGGGCTCCTCGCAATTCGACGTGGCCGCCTTCCATGCCACCGTGCTGCGCCACCGGCCCGACAGCCTGATCCTGTTGCCGCAGATGCTGCGCGCCTGGTGCGCCTGGCTGCAACACAGCGGCCAGGGTGCACCCACCGGTCTGAAGTTTGTCGCCGTCGGCGGCGCGGCCGTGGGCGCTGCGCTGCTGACCGCCGCGCACGCCTTGGGCATTCCCGCCTACGAGGGTTACGGCCTGTCCGAAGGTGCCTCCGTGCAGACGCTGAACCTGCCCGGCGCCCAGCGCCAGGGCAGTGTGGGCCGCCCTCTGCCGCATGTGCGCCTGCGCGTGGCCGCCGACGGCGAGATCGAGATCGCGGGCAGCCTCATGGCTGGCTATCTGGGCGACACGGCACCGGCGCCCGCATGGTGGCCCAGCGGTGACCTCGGCCATATCGACGCCGAAGGCTATGTGCACCTCCGCGGTCGCAAGAAGAACGTGCTGATCAGCGCCTACGGCCGCAACATCTCGCCCGAGTGGGTCGAGACCGCCTTGGGTGGCCAGCCCGCCATCCGCCAGGCCGTGGTCTTCGGCGATGGCGAGCCCAGCCTGTGGGCGGTGCTCTGGCCAGTGCAGGACGGCACGCCCGACGCCGTGCTGCAGTCTGCCGTGGACGCCGCCAACGCCACCCTGCCCGACTACGCCCGCATCACGCGCTGGACGCGTGCTCGCGCCCCCTTCAACGCCGAGACCGGCTACGCCACCGCCAACGGCCGCCCGCAGCGCGCCGCCATCCTGGCGGCGCACGCCGACCTCACCGAACCCCTTGCCACCTGATGGACCTGACCATGCGCTTTCACCACCGACTGATCACCGAAACCACCCCGGCCCGCCAGGGCCTGCTGTCCGCGCCCATCATCCAGGGCGTGCTGCTGCGCGGCGAGGTTTCGCTGCCCAGCTACGTTGCCTTCCTCACCGAGGCCTACCACCACGTCAGGCACACCGTGCCCCTGCTGCGCGCGGCCAAGGCTGCGCTGCCGGCCCGCCACGCCTGGCTGAACGAGGCCATGGACGAGTACATCGAGGAGGAGGCCGGGCACGACGAGTGGATCCTGGACGACATCCGCGCCTGCGGTGTGGACGCCGAGGCGGTGCGCCACGGCCGGCCGGCCCACGCGACCGAGGTCATGGTGGCCTATGCCTACGACACCATCGCCCGCGGCAACCCGCTGGGCTTCTTCGGCATGGTGCACGTGCTCGAGGGCACCAGCGTGGCCCTGGCGCTGCAGGCGGCCGACGCCATCCAGCGTCCGCTGGGTCTGCCCGACAGCGCCTTCAGCTACCTGCGCTCGCACGGCACGCTGGACCAGGAGCACACGGCGCACTTCGCCCTGCTCATGGACCGCATCGACGATGCCGCCGATCAGGCGGCCATCGTGCATGCCGCGCGCGCCTTCTACCGGCTCTACGGCGACGTATTCCGCGGCCTGCCGCTGCCGCAGTCTGTCCCCCAGGAGGCCCTGGCATGAAGATCAGCGACACCCGCGTACTGCTCACCGGGGCCAGCGGCGGCATCGGCCAGACCATGGCGGCAGCCTTGCAGCAAGCGGGGGCCCAGGTGCTGGGCGTGAGCCGCAGCCCGCACCAGGATGCGACGGGTCTGCGCTGGGTGCAGGCCGACCTCTCCCACGCCGAAGGCGTGGCCCGCGTGGCCCAGGCCGCACGCGCCTGGGACGCCAATGTGGTCGTACATGCCGCCGGCCTGCCGGGCTTCGGTGCGCTGCCGCAACTCGCACCGGCGCAGATGCAGGCCGTGCTGCACGCCAACCTGCTCGCGCCCATGCTGCTGACCCAGGCCCTGCTGCCGCAGCTGCTGCGCCAGCCCAAGGCGCAGATCGTCTTCGTCGGTTCGGCCCTGGGCCGCATCGGCCTGCCTGGCTTCAGCCTCTACAGCGCCAGCAAGGCCGGCCTGCATGGCTTTGCCGAGGCGCTGCGACGCGAGCTGGCCGACAGCCCGGTGCGGGTGCAGCTACTGGCACCGCGCAGCACGCGCACGAGCTTCAACGATGCGACGGCACAGGCCTACAACCAGGCCACAGGCACCGCCAGCGACAGCGCCGAGCGCGTCGCCCAGGCCTTGCTCGGCCTGATCGAGAGCGAGGCCGCCGAGCGCTACATCGGCTGGCCCGAACGCCTGGGTGTGCGCCTGGGCGGTGCCTTTCCGCCGTTGCTCGACGGCAGTTTCAAGAAACACCGCCGCCAACTGGCGGCATCGACCCCCACCGAAGGAGTGACACCATGAAGAACATCCGTCTGGGCCTGCTGGCCCTGGGCCTGGCCCTGCCCCTGCTGGGTCACGCCGCACCGGTCGACGACGCCGTCGCCGAGCTGCAACGCGACTGGGAAGTGATCCGCTACCAGGCGCCCGCTTCCGAGCGCGTCAAGCGCTTCGAGGCACTGGCCGAGAAAGCCCACCAGGTGAGCAGCACCCACGCCGGGCGCAGCGAGCCCTTGGTCTGGGAAGGCATCATCGTGAGCTCGCTGGCTGGCGAGAAGGGCGGCCTGGGCGCGCTGGGCCTGGTCAAGCAGGCCAAGGCCCTCTACGAGCAGGCCATCGCCATCGACGGCCAGGTACTCGACGGCTCGGCCTACGGCAGCCTGGGCGTGCTGTACTACAAGGTGCCCGGCTGGCCCATCGCCTTCGGCAGCAAGGCCAAGGCCGAGGACATGCTGAAGAAAGCCCTGGCGCTGAACCCCACGGGCATCGACCCCAACTTCTTCTACGGCGAATTCCTGATCGAGAACGAGCGCACGGCCGAAGGCATCAGCCACCTCGAGCGCGCGCTGCAGGCCGCACCGCGACTCGGCCGCGCCGTCGCCGATGCCGGCCGACGCGAGGAAATCCGCGCCCTGCTGGCCAAGGTCAAGGGGTCCTGATCCACCGGATCGGCGGGCCGGTTCAGCGGGCCTGCCGCAGCTGCCTGAGGTCGGCCACGATCTCGGCCGAATGCTTGTCGCTGTCGACCGAGCGGTAGATGCGCGCGATGCGCCCCTGCGGGTCGACGATGAAGGTCTGGCGCTTGGCGAACTTGTAGACCAGCCAGTCCGACAGGGCGCCGTAGCGCGCCGCGACCTCGCCTTTGGCATCAGCCAGCAGCGGGAAGGGCAGCTTGTACTTCTGCGCAAAGGCCGCGTACGAGGCGCTGGTGTCCACGCTCAAGCCCACCACGGCAGCGCCGAGCTCCTGCAGCAGCAGCCAGTCGTCGCGGAAGTTGCAGGCCTCGGTGGTGCAGCCCGGCGTATCGTTCTTGGGATAGAAGTAGAGCACCAGCCACTTGCCGCGCCAGTCGGCGAGCTGGCGGGTCTTGCCGTCCTGATCCGGCAGCACGAAATCGGGGGCGGCCTGCCCCACCTGCAGCGTAGCCGCGTGCGCAGCGCTCACGCCGAACACCGCGCCGCCCAGCAGCAGCTGGTTCAGGACGCGGCGGCGCAGCTTCATGCGCGCAGCTCCTTGAGGCCGCCCATATAGGGTTGCAGGGCTGCAGGAATTTCCACGCTGCCATCGGCACGCTGGTAGTTCTCGAGGACGGCCACCAGGGTGCGCCCCACGGCCAGGCCCGAACCGTTGAGAGTGTGCAGCAGCTCGTTCTTGCCCTGGGCGTTCTTGAAGCGCGCCTGCAGGCGGCGGGCCTGGAAGGCCTCGCAGTTGGAGACCGAGCTGATCTCGCGGTAGGTGTTCTGCGCTGGCAGCCAGACCTCGAGGTCATAGGTCTTGGCCGCGCCGAAACCCATATCACCCGTGCACAGGCTCATCACGCGGTAGGGCAGGCCCAGCTTCTGCAGGATGGCCTCGGCGTGGCGCGTCATCTCCTCCAGCGCCTCGTAGCTCTTCTCGGGGTGCACGATCTGCACCATCTCGACCTTGTCGAACTGGTGCTGGCGGATCATGCCGCGGGTGTCGCGGCCGTAGCTGCCGGCTTCCGAGCGGAAGCAAGGCGTGTGGGCCGTGAGCCTGATCGGCAGCTCCGACTCCGCGACGATCTCGTCGCGCACGAAGTTGGTCAGCGTCACCTCGCTGGTGGGGATCAGGTAGAGCGCCACGTCCTCGGCCGCACCTTCCTGGCCGCCCTTCTTGGCGGCAAACAGGTCTTCTTCGAACTTGGGCAACTGGCCCGTGCCGCGCAGCGTGTCGCCGTTGACGATGTAGGGCGTGTAGCACTCGGTGTAGCCATGCTCCTGCGTCTGCACATCCAGCATGAACTGGGCCAGCGCGCGGTGCAGGCGGGCGATGCCGCCTTTCATGACCGTGAAGCGCGAACCCGTGAGCTTGGTGCCGGTGTCGAAGTCCAGGCCCAGGGGCTCGCCGATGTCCACATGGTCCTTGACGGCGAAGTCGTATGTCTTGGGGGTGCCCCAGCTGCGCGCCACCACATTGCCGTGCTCGTCGCTGCCCACCGGCACGCTCTCGTGCGGCAGGTTGGGCACGGCCAGCAGCAGGGCCTGCATTTCGGCCTGGATCTGGTCCAAGCGCGCGGCGGAGCTGTCGAGCTCACCCTTGAGCGCATTGACCTCGGCCTTGGCGGCCTCGGCCTCGTCTTTCTTGCCCTGGCCCATGAGCGCGCCGATCTGCTTGCTCAGGGTGTTGCGCTTGTTCTGCAGCTCTTCGGTGCGGGTCTGGAGGGTCTTGCGCTCGCCCTCCAGTGCGCGGAACTTGCCGGCGTCCAGAAAAGGCTGGGGTTTCTTGCGCGTTTCCAGACGGGCGAGGACGCCGTCGAGGTCTTTACGAAGCAGGGTCAGGTCTAGCATGGCGGCATTGTAGGGTCAGGTCTTCAAGCCCTTGGGCAGGGGGAACTTGATCGTCTCCTCGATCCCGTCCATCTTGCGCACGGCCACCGCCCCCAGGGCCTTGATGCGTTCGATCACCTGCTGCACCAGGATCTCGGGGGCCGAGGCGCCAGCCGTCAGGCCCACGCGGCCCTTGCCCTCGAACCATTCGGGCTGGAGCTCGTCCGCGTTGTCCACCATATGGGCATCGGTGCCGAGCTTTTTGGCCACCTCGCGCAGGCGGTTGCTGTTGGAGCTCGTGGGGCTGCCGACGACGATGACCACGTCCACCTGCGGGCTGAGGATCTTCACCGCGTCCT
>JAIERT010000254.1 GCA_019746735.1 Burkholderiaceae bacterium
CGCGCATGCCGTCATAGCCGCCGACGGCCATGAAGTTCGGGCGCATGCCCTTGTTGGCCTTCTTGAAGGCCTCGACGAACTTCTTGTTCGTGGCCGAGGGATGGGCGGCCGAATAGAAGTGCGCCGTCACCACGCCCAGGGCGCCGTCGCCCATGTCGTTGAGCTGGTCGTCATCGGTGATGTCGCCGGGGCCGATCAGCTTGATGCCCGCCTTGTCCATGCCACGCTCGAGGAACTGCTTCATCACGGCGGCGCCGGCACCCGAGGGCACGAAGACGAAGAGCGCGTCGGGCTTGGCGTCACGCACCTTCTGCAGGAAGGGGGCGAAGTCGGGGTTGCGCATGGGCACGCGCAGCGATTCGATGACCGTGCCGCCGTTGAAGATGAAGCGGTCCTTGAAGAACTTCTCGGCATCGTGGCCCGGGCCGTAGTCGCTGACCAGGGTCACGACCTTCTTGATGCCGCCCTTGCTCGTGGTCCAGTCGGCCATGGCGACCGAGGACTGGGCCAGCGTGAAGCTGGTGCGCACGATGTAGGGCGAGGACTGGGTGATGCTGGACGTGCCGGCGGCCATCACGACCATCGGGGTCTTGGACTGGGTGGCGATGGGCGCGGTGGCAAAGGCCGAGGGCGTGATGCCGAAGCCGGCCAGCACGTTGACCTTGTCGTTCACCACCAGTTCCTGGGCCAGGCGCTTGGTCACGTCGGGCACGCTGGTGTCATCCTTGATGATCAGCTGCACCTTCTTGCCACCGACGGTGTCGCCGTTCTGAGCCATGTAGAGCTTGGCCGCGGCCTCGATCTGACGGCCGGTGGACGCCTGCTGACCGGTCATGGGCAGGATCAGACCGATCTTGAAGGTGTTGTCCTGGGCCAGCACGGCCGTGGAAGACAACGCTGCCAACGCCAGCGCAGACGCGCTCAGAAACACTCGCTTTTTCATGAAAGACTCCTAAATAGGTGTTATCACTCCACGCACCCGGTCCGGAAACGCGCAGGAGCGGCCTGTGCGTGTACGCGAAGGTGCATTACTTTCGCCTCAAACCGAATCATGCGCAAGTCAAATTCCGGACTGATAGATATAACGGTTTGAAATATCTTAACCCTGCCCAGAAAAGAAAAAACCGGTCCCACCGCAGGCCGGACCGGATTCGCGGTGGGTGGTCCACTCAGTAGCGCAGGCGGCCTTCCTGGTCGACGACGGCAATGTCGACGAAGCTGCTGCCGGCATTGCCCTTGGAAAAATCGACGCGGAATCCGCCCAGCTCGATCTCGCCCATGGACTGCAGGCTCCTGGCCAGGGCCGCTGGCGTGATCTCGCCGCGGATGCGGCGCAGGCCCTCGCCCACGATGCGGGCGGAGATATAGCCCTCGAGCTGGAAGGGGGTGTAGCTGCTCACCTCCGGCGAGGTCGCCTTCATGGCGCTCTGGAAGTCACGCAGCAAGGGGCGGACCTTGCCGTTGGGGTTGGGGAAGGTCTGCGCAATGCCGATGCCGCGCGCGCCGTCGGCGCCGGCGAGCTTGACCAGCAGACCCGGTGGCACGTAGGACAGTACGAAGATGGTCTGGGTCACGCCGGCCTTGCGCAGCTGGGCGACGCCCTGGGCCATGAAGGGCGGTGCGCCCACGACGATCACGCCCTGGGCATTGAGCCTGGCCACGTCCTCGGCGGCCTTGGCCAGCACGGCCGGATCGAGCGTCCCCTGCACGCCCTTGACCTCCAGGCCCTTGTTCTTGGCCACCTCGTCGGCCACCACCTTCATGCCGGAAGTGCCGATCGGGATCTCCTGGTGCAGCACCGCCAGCCGGGTCATGCCCAGGGTACTGGCATGCTTGACGATCTCCTCGAGCTGCTGCCTGTCACCCGCGCGCACATGGAAGAGCCTGGGATGTCCGGGATTGCGGAAGGGCTCGGCACCGGGGATGGCGTTCATGAACACCACGTCGTACTTGTCGAGCAGCTTGTCGTTGAGCATGCGCTGGATGGAGGCCGAGCCGATGGGCGAGATCAGCGCCACGGGTTGGCGCTGCATGGCACGCTCGAGGGCCGAGACAAAGCCGTCGGGCTTGTAGGTGTCATCGATCTCGAACACGACCACCTTGCGGCCATTGATGCCTCCGGCCTTGTTGACCTGGGCGGCCCAGGCCTTGAGGCCCTGGTTGACCTCAGGGGCGTCGGGCACCGGGATGCCGGTGAAAGGCCCCACCTGACCGATGACGATGTCCTGTGCCGAAACCAGCATCGCCCCCATACCCAGGGCCACGCCCGCTGCCCAGCGGGCCAAGGTCCGTTTCAACAGCATCTGTCTTCCTTTTCCATCCATCGGGAGATCGGCATCATCGACGGGACGACCGTCGCCGCGAGTGTGCGACCGGCTGGCGACAGGAGCCAGCGCAAAATCATTCTGCGTGATATGCCACCCTGTGATAACTGGTCCATAATCCGCATCCTGAATGACGTTCCCACGTCGGCCGATCCTCAGACCAAGACCCAGGAGATCCCCATGACGCTACGCACCTCCCCGCCCTTCCGCGCCGACCACGTCGGCAGCTTCCTGCGCCCCAAGTACCTGCTGGAAGCCCGTGAACAGAAGGCCAAGGGCGAGATCACGGCCGAGCAGCTGCGCAAGGTCGAAGACCAGGCCATCACCGAGATCGTGAAGTTCCAGGAAGACGTGGGCCTGCAGAGCATCACCGACGGCGAATTCCGCCGGACCTACTTCCACGTCGACTTCCTGGAGCAGATCGGCGGCGTCAAGACCGACATCCCGGTCACCGTGGTCAAGCCCGACGGCACCAAGGAGCTCGCCCCGCCCGTGATGCGCGTGATCGACAAGGTGCGCCACGTCAAGGACATCCAGCTCGCCGACTTCCAGTACCTCAAGAGCCAGATCGCCCCGGGCCGCGGCAGCGTGGCCAAGGTGACCATCCCCTCGCCCACCATGCTGCACTTCCGCGGCGGCCGTGCCGGCATCAGCAAGGAACACTACCCCGAGCTCGAGCCCAGCTTCTACGACGACGTGGCCCAGGCCTACGGTGACGAGCTGCGCAGCCTGGCCGCCGCCGGCTGCACCTATGTGCAGATGGACGACACCAACCTGGCCTACCTCTGCGACGAGAAGATGCGCGAAGCGGCCCGCCAGCGCGGCGACGATCCCAACGAGCTGCCGCACCGCTACGCCAAGTTCATCAACAAGGTCGTGGCGCAGAAGCCGGCCGGCATGACCCTGGCCATGCACCTGTGCCGCGGCAACTTCAAGAGCACGCACGCCGCCTCGGGCAACTACGAGCCCGTGGCCGAGGCGCTGCTCAAGGAGATGAACCTCGACGCCTACTTCCTGGAGTACGACGACGACCGCAGCGGCGACTTCCGCCCCCTGCGCTACCTCGCCCCGGGCAAGATCGTCGTGCTGGGCCTGGTGACCACCAAGTTCGGCAAGCTCGAATCCAAGGACGATCTCAAGCGCCGCATCGACGAAGCCGCCAAGTACGTCCCCCTGGAGCAGCTCTGCCTCTCGCCGCAGTGCGGCTTCTCCAGCACCGTGCATGGCAACGACATCGCGGTGGAAGACCAGCGCGCCAAGCTGCGCCTGGTGATCGAGACGGCCCAGGAAGTCTGGGGCAGCGCCTGAGAAGGAAACGGAACGGGGCTGCTGGCAGCCCCGTTCAGGCCGGCACCCGCGCCATGCGCTCGGTCACGTAGGTGAAAGCGAAATCGAGTGCCGCCGCGAGCGAAAGCTCGATGGCATGGCGCTCGTGCTCGGTCAGGTAGAACATCAGGTCCACGTCGTGCCGCACATAGCGTGCCGGCAGGCGGTTGAGCGCCACGCAGGCGATGTCGGCCAGGGCATCGGGCATCAGGTCCGGGCGCTTGGCACCACGGCGCAGCACCTCTTCGAACACGAGGCGTTCGTAGTAGTTGTGGACCTGCTCGAAATTGCTGATCATGGCCGCCTCCAGGGAATGCGCGGCAACATTAGCAGGTCCGGACAGGCCTGACAAGCCGACCCGGGCTCAGGGCGCCAGGCCCAGCAGGCGCACCGCGTTGCCCTTGAGGATGCCGGGCATGACCTCGGGCTTGAAGCCCGCTTCCTCGAAGTCCTTCATCCAGCGCTCGGGCGTGATCAGCGGGTAATCGGAGCCGAAGAGGATGCGATCTTTCAAGAGGGTGTTGGCGTACTGCACCAGCTGCTTGGGAAAGTACTTGGGGCTCCAGCCCGAGAGATCGATCCAGACATTGGGCTTGTGCGTGGCCACCGACAGCGCCTCGTCCTGCCAGGGAAAGCTGGGATGGGCCATGACGATCTGCATGTCGGGGAAGCTGATGGCCACGTCGTCCAGGTGCATGGGATTGCTGTACTCCAGGCGCAGGCCGCCACCGCAGCGCATGCCGCTACCGATGCCGCTGTGGCCGGTGTGGAAGATGGCCGGCAGCTTGTACTCGGCGATCACCTCGTAGATGGGCCAGGCCATCTTGTCGTAGGGGTGGTAACCCTGCACCGTGGGGTGGAACTTGAAGCCCTTGACGCCGTGCTCCTCGATCAGGCGGCGCGCCTCGCGCGCGCCCATCTTGCCCTTGTGCGGGTCGACGCTGCCGAAGGCCATCATCATGTCGCTGTTGGCCTTGGCCGCCTCGGCGATCTCCTCGTTCGGGATGCGACGACGCCCCAGATTCGATTCACTGTCCACCGTGAACATGATCAGGCCGATCTTGCGTTCCCGGTAATAGGCCACGGTCTCGGCGATGGTCGGCCGGCGGTTGGAGCGGAAGTACTTGTCCGCCGCACGGTCGTACTCCTCGCCGTAGTTGTCAAAAGGATTCCAGCAGCTGACTTCGGCGTGCGTGTGCACGTCAATGGCGATGAGGTTCTTGTGGTCCATGACCGTCTCCGGACTGAGGTTGCCCTGGCAGGCCGCCTAGGGTAAACACTGATGAAAAGCAGGCCAAGCTTGCTTGAACTGGTTATACTTTATAACCATAATCGATTCCTGAAAGAAACGCAAGATGAACAACCCTGACCTCCATTTCGAACGCCGCGGCGAGCACCAGGAAATCGCCGTCATCCGCCTCACCCGGCCCGCCAAGCGCAATGCGCTCAACGACGGCCTGATCCTGGCCATCCGCCAGCTGTTCGAGAACATGCCTGAGGGCGTGCGCGCTGCCGTCATCGATGGCGAGGGCGATCACTTCTGCGCCGGCCTGGACCTGAGCGAACTGAAAGAACGTGACGCCGGCCAGGGCCTGCACCACTCGCGCATGTGGCATGCCGCCCTGGAGCAGGTCCAGTACGGCCCGGTGCCGGTCATCGCCGCCCTGCACGGCGCGGTGGTGGGCGGTGGCCTGGAGCTGGCCAGCGCCTGCCACATCCGTGTGGCCGACGAATCCACCTTCTACGCCCTGCCCGAGGGCTCGCGCGGCATCTTCGTCGGCGGCGGCGGTGCGGTGCGCATCCCGCGCCTCATCGGTGCGGCACGCATGACCGACATGATGCTCACGGGCCGCGTCTACAACGCCGCCGATGGCGAGAAGGTGGGCTTTGCCCAGTACCTCGTGCCCCAGGGAACCGCTTTCGACAAGGCCTACGAGCTGGCCGTGCGCGTGGCACAGAACGCGCCGCTGACCAACTACGCCCTGATCCACGCACTGCCGCGCATCGCCGAGCAGCCGGCCGACCAGGGTTTCCTGACCGAAGCCATGATGGCCGCGATTGCCCAGAGTGCGCCCGAGGCCAAGCAACGCGTGCGCGCCTTCCTCGATGGCAAGGCCGCCAAGGTCAGCAAGGGCTGACAACTTCCCCGAATACGAAACGATCCATGAGCGAGACGACGAAGACCTCCCCGCGCTACCGCCCCGTGCCTTTCGGCGTGACCCGCGTCCAGGTGCGCGAAGGCGCACCCGGCACACGGTATGTACAGGCCGAGCTGCCCCTGGGCGCCTACGCGCGCCGCCTCAGCGACTTCCTGGTCCACTGGGCCGAGGCCGAACCCGAGCGCAGCTTCATGGCGCGTCGTGAGCAGCTCGGCGAAGGCCGCACCGGCGAATGGCAGCACATCAGCTACGCCCAGGCGCTGGAGGCCGCACGCCGCATTGGCCAGGCCCTGCTGGACCGCAAGCTCAGCGCCGAGCGCCCCGTGGTGATCCTGAGCGAGAACACGCTGGAACACGCCCTGCTCTCGCTGGGCTGCATCTATGCCGGCATCCCCTACTGCCCGGTATCCCCGGCCTACGCCACGGTGAGCCAGGACTACGACAAGCTCAAGCACGTGCTGGCCACGCTTACACCGGGCCTGGTCTATGCCGCCGATGGCGCGCGCTACGGCAAGGCGATCCAGGCCACGGTGGGCAGCGACGTCGAGGTGGTGCTGGCCCAGGGCAGCATCGAAGGCCGGAAGACCACAGCCTTTGATGCGCTGCGCAACACGGCCGCGACCGAGGCGGTGGACACGGCCATGCACGCCGTGCGCCCCGACACCATCGCCAAATTCCTCTTCACCTCGGGCTCGACCAAGATGCCCAAGCCGGTGATCAACACGCACCGCATGTGGTGCGCCAACCTGCAGCAGATCACCCTGTCCATGCCGGTGATCGCCGAGGCCCCGCCCATCTTCGTGGACTGGCTGCCCTGGAACCACACCTTCGGCGGCA
>JAIERT010000021.1 GCA_019746735.1 Burkholderiaceae bacterium
GCGACAACGGCATCCACAACTACCGCGTGGCCTGGATCTCGGCCACGCTGGCCGAGGCCGTGGGCCTGCACGGCACGCGCATGCAGGAGCTCATCGTCGGCAGCTTCCTGCACGACGTGGGCAAGATCGGCATCCCCGAGCACATCCTGCTCAAGCCTGGCCCGCTGAGCAACGAGGAGATGCTCATCATGCACACGCACGTGGGCATGGGTGAGGACATCGTGGCCGGTGCGGGCTGGCTGGCCGGTGGCCAGGCCGTGGTGGCCGGTCACCACGAGAAATGGGACGGCACGGGTTACCCGCGCGGCCTGGCCGGCACCGATATTCCGCAGGTGGCACGCATCTTCGCGATCGCTGATGTATTCGATGCGCTGTCTTCGCGCCGACCCTACAAGGAACCGGTGTCGCTGGAGCAGGCGCTGGCGGCGCTGCGCGCGGAATCAGGCAAGCACTTCGACCCGCATCTGGTGGAGGTCTTCGACCGCATCGCCCCCGAGGTCTACCGCACGCTCACCGAGGCCGACGAGGAACAGCTGCAGGCCCTGCTCACGCGCATGGTGCGCAAGCACTTCAGCCTGTAAGGCGGTCCCCGGGCACGGCGCGCACCAGCTGCACATGGCAAGCGGCCTGCCGGGCCACGCGCACGGCCACGCCCTCGGGTGCAGCCGAACCGGCCCCCAGCACCAGATCACTCACGGCATTGCGCTGCGCCCAGTCCAGCAGGGCCGTGGCCACATCGGGCGCCATGAGCACATGGCAGGAGGTCTGGTGCCCTGCGCCCTCCAGCCCCTGGGCCCAGCGTTGCAGCTGGGCGAGCTGGCGGCGCTGGGCCAGGCTGTCGCCGCGCGTGGTCGGCGCCAGCACGGTGACGCAGGCCAGCCGGGCACCGGGCCGCGGGCCCAGCGCACGCAGCGCGGCACGGCGCAGGGCCTGCAGGGTGTCGGCGGGCGTGTCCTCCTGGGGCACGGCGAGCAGGACGATGGGCACCTCGCTCAGCGCGCGTGCGGGACGCGTGGCGGGCAGCTCGCGCCGCAGGCGCTGGGCACGCCACCAGCGCCGCCATTGCGTCCAGGCCGCCGGGGCCTGCTGCGCCTCGCCGCGCGCCGTCACGCGCACCTGCTGAGGATGGCGCAGGTCGAAGGCCAGATGCGCGGCCGAGGGGTGGCGCTGCGCGGGCTCGGGCGCCAGGCAGCGCAGCAGCACCTCCTGCAGCCAGGCCGGGATCTCGGGCCGCCAGCGCCGCGGGGGCGGCGCTTCCCGCCACAGGCGACGGTGCAAGGCCGCTTCGTTGTCGGGCAGGCCATGGGGCAGCTCGTGCGTGAGCAGCTGGTAGAGGATGGCGCCGAGCGCAAAGATGTCGCTGCGCGGATCGCCACGCACACCCAGCAGCTGCTCGGGGGCCATCCAGCCCGCCTCGCCGGCCGCGGCGCCCGTCAGGCCGGCGTGCAGATCGGGGTGATGGGCATGCCAGGACAGGCCGTAGCCGAGCAGCACCACGCGGCCCTCCGTCGTGATGCGCACGCGGTCGGGCCGCAGGCCCAGGTGCACGCCGTGCTGCTGGTGCAGGCCGTGCACCGCCTGCGCCAGCGCCACGCCCAGACCCAGCACTTCCTCGATGGCCGGCAGGGCCGGCTGGTCCAGGCGCTGCTGCAGGCTGCCGCCGTCAATGGCTTCCATGACCAGCCAGGGCGGCTGCGCCGCATCGTCCGCGGCCACGAGGCGCGGTACCTGCGGGCCGCTGAGCGCACGCAAGGCCTGGTGCTCGACCTCGAAACGGCGCAGCTCTGCGGCCTCTCCCTGATCCAGCCGCGGCTGCTTGAGCACGAGCGCATAGCCGGGATCGGCCTGGCCCTCGGCGCATTGCACGCGGTAGAGCTGCGCGTGGGGGCCCTGGTGGATGCACGCGCCAATGAGAAAGCCGCCCAGCCGGCTGCCGGGCGCCAGCGATTGCGGCGGCGTCATCGCCCGATCTCCAGCCGGTCGGCAAAGAAATCGGGCAGGCCGGCGCGGCGGATGGCGTCGGCCGCGGCGTGGTGGTCGTAGGCCACGCGATGGAAGGTGAGCTCGGACTGTTCGCTGTCGTAGAGCGTGTACATGGCCTTGGGGCTGCCGTCGCGCGGCTGGCCCACCGAGCCGATGGTGGCCAGCCAGTGGCGGCGCGCCGACACGGGGATGGGCACGCCGGGGGTAGGCACGAAGGGCACGAGCTGGCCGTCGGCGGCGCGGTAGTAGAGCGACTGGCGGTGCACATGGCCGCCAAAGACGTAGCGCACCTGTTCCTGGGCGCTGGCGGCGTCCAGGCTCTGGCCGGCGGCCGCGGCGTCGTAGACATAGCGCCAGAGCTCGGGCTCATCGACCGTGGCATGCACCAGCAGGGCGCGGTCGAGCTGCTGGGTCATGGGCAGGGTGTCCAGATAGGCCCGCTGGCCGGCGTCGAGCTGCTCGTGCGTCCAGCGGGCGGTGGTCTCGCCCAGGGTCTGCTGGCCGCCCGGGGGGCGGGCGGCCATCTCGTCGTGGTTGCCCTTGAGCACCAGCGCCCCCTCCTCGGCCAGGCCCATGACCAGATCGACCACGGCGCCGGGATCGGCGCCGTAGCCCACGAGGTCACCGAGAAAGGCGTACTGCGTGGCCTGCTGCGCACGCGCGTGGGCCAGGCAGGCCTGCAGGGCGTGCAGATTGGCGTGGAGGTCGGACATCAGGGCCAGGCGCATGAAGACAGTATGCCCTGCCGCCCGGGCGTCGACACGGGGTTTGCCCTCACGGGCGCCCGCCGGGGCCGGCGCTACCATCGCCGGCGGAGGACCCATGACCCAGCAGTACGACTACATCATCATCGGCGGCGGCTCGGCCGGCTGCGTGCTGGCGGCACGCCTGTCGGAAGACCCGCGCACCCAGGTCGCGCTGCTGGAGGCCGGCCCGGCCGACCGCAGCGTGCTGATCCACTGCCCGGCCGGCCTGGCCCTGCTGGCCAAGAGCGGCCAGGCCAACTGGGGCTTCCAGACCACGCCGCAGCAGGGCCTGAACGGCCGGCGCGGCTACCAGCCGCGCGGCAAGGTGCTGGGCGGCTCGAGCTCGGTCAACGCCATGATCTACACCCGCGGCGTGCCGCAGGACTATGACGGCTGGGCCGCGGCCGGCAACCCCGGCTGGCGCTGGGACGAGGTGCTGCCCTACTTCCGCAAGGCCGAGCACAACGAACGCGGCGTCGACGCCTTCCATGGCGTGGGTGGGCCGCTCAACGTGATGGACCTGCGCAGCCCCAACCGCTACAGCCCGCACTTCGTGCAGGCCGGCGTGCAGGCCGGCTACCCGCACAACGAGGACTTCAACGGCGCCACCCAGGAGGGCGTGGGCCTGTACCAGGTGACGCACAAGAACGGCGAGCGCTATTCCGCGGCCAAGGCCTACCTCACGCCCAACCTGGGGCGCCCCAACCTGAAGGTCATCACCGGCGCGCAGGCCACGCGCGTGCTGCTCGAGGGCCGGCGCGCGGTGGGGGTGGAGTTCCTGCAGGGCGGGCACAAGCAGACCTTGCGCGCGGCGCGCGAAGTCATCCTCGCGTCCGGCGCGCTGCAGTCGCCGCAGCTGCTCATGCTCTCGGGCATCGGGCCGGGGGGCATGCTGCACCAGCACGGCATTCCGGTGCTGCACGAGCTGCCCGGCGTGGGCCGCCACCTGCAGGACCATGTGGACGTGGTCGCGGTCTACGACGCGCCCCAGCTGACCGACCTCTTCGGCCTCTCGCCCAGGGGGGTGCTCAACGTGCTGCGCGGCGTCTGGGAATGGCGCCGTTCACGCAGCGGCATGCTGACGACCAATTTCGCCGAAGCCGGCGGTTTCATCCGCAGCCAGGCCGGCGAGCCGGTGCCCGATCTGCAGCTGCACTTCGTGATCGGCAAGCTGGTGGACCACGGCCGCACCACGACCACGGGCCACGGCTATTCCTGCCACGTCTGCCTGCTGCGCCCCAAGAGCCGCGGCAGCCTGCGCCTGGCCAGCGCCGACCCGCTGGCCGCGCCGCTGATCGACCCCAACTTCCTGAGCGAACGCGACGACGTGGACCGGCTGGTGCGGGGCTTCAAGCTCATGCGCAGCATCCTGTCGCAGCCGGCCCTGGCGCGCTTTGGCGCGCAGGAGCTGCCGGCCTCGGCGGTGGCCAAGAGCGATGTGCAGATCGAGCAGTTCATCCGCAACCACGCCGACACCATCTACCACCCCGCGGGCAGCTGCCGCATGGGGCCCGGTGCGATGGATGTGGTGGATGCGCAGCTGCGCGTGCACGGCCTGCAGGGCCTGCGCGTGGTGGACGCGAGCATCATGCCGGCCCTGGTGGGCGGCAACACCAATGCGCCGGTGATCATGATCGCCGAGAAGGCGGCCGACCTGATCCGGACGGCGGCCTGAGGCGTCAGCGCCGCCGGCTCAGATGCCTTCGGGCTTGATCTGCGCGCGGTCGATCACGGGCTTCCAGCGCGCCTGCTCCTGGCGGATGAAGGCCGCGAACTCCTCGCGGCCATTGCCCACGGCCAGCGCCGACTCCTGGCTCAGGCGCTCGCCCACCGCCGGACCGCGTACGGCCTTGACGGCCTCCTGTTCGAGCCTGTCCACATGCGCCTTGGGCAGGGTGCTCGGCGCCATGAGGCCGTACCACTGCGTCATCTCGAAACCCTTGTAGCCCTGCTCGGCCACGGTGGGCACATCAGGCAGCTGCGGCAGACGCGCGGCGGAACCGGTGGCGATGCAGCGCAGGCGGCCGGCCTTGATGAACTGCATCAGCGCCGGCGCCCCCACCGAGGCCGCCTGCAGGCGGCCAGCCATCAGGTCCGTGAGCATGGGGCCGGTGCCGCGGTAGGGCACATGGACCATGAAGGTCTGGCTGCTCATCTTGAGGTATTCGAAGGCCAGGTGGCCGGCGCTGCCATTGCCCGCAGAGCCGTAGTTGAGCTGCCCAGGGCGCGCCTTGAGGTAGGCCACGAACTCCCTGAGGTTCTTGACCGGCAGATCCGGGTGCACCACGTAGAGGCTGGGCACCTTGGAGATCAGGGTGATGGGGGTGAAGTCCTTGATCGGGTCGTAGGGCAGCTTGGGGAAGATGAAGGGGTTGACCGCCAGCGTGCCGATGTGGCCAAGGATGAGGGTGTGTTCGTCTCTCGCGTTCGCCACCTCCTGCATGGCGATGTTGCCGGCCGCGCCCGGCTTGTTCTCCACGAAGACGTTCTGCCCGATGGTCTTGGCCATCTCGCCAGCGATGGCGCGTGCCACGATCTCGGAGCTGCCGCCCGGCGCAAAGGGCACGATCAGGCGCAGGGGCTTGGACGGCCAGGTACTGGCCCAGGCCGGCAGGCTGGAAGCCAGGCCGGCCAGCAAAAGGCTGCGGCGGTCAAAGGTAGGGCGGGTGATCGACATGGCAGTGTCCTTCTGGCAAACGGGATGGCTGTCGATTTTGCGCCTGCCGCAGCCCGAGTGCAGGCCGGCCGACCCCGGGGCAAACCCGGGGAATGGGGACGGCGTGTCAGGTTTTTTCTGACATGAGAAACCGGCGGATGCCGATTCAAGTTGGCCGACACGGGGCCTACAGTGATTTCACCACATCGCATGCTGGTGTGATGCAAGGAAAACCTGTGAGAACCAACCCCATTTCGCTCAACCCTTTCAGCCTGATGATGGAGCCCGAGACCGTGCTCCAGGCCATGGAGCACTCCAAGTCGCTGCGGGCGCTGCGCCGCCGTCAGCTGCGCCCGCTGGACAAGCCGCTGATTCCCTATGCGGTCGACCCGGCCGATGCCGGGGAAGACGACGAGACCCTGCCGGGCGAGCTGTCGAGCCACTGAGGGCCGCTCCTGCGCCGGCGCTGGTAGCATCGGATGCATGAACTTCTGGCCCTCCTGCGGCTATGAGCGCCTGCAGCCCACGGCCGAAGGCCGGCTCGCACTCACGCCCGACTATCTGCGCCTGGTCCTGGCGCGCCCCGAGCTCGCGCTCGTCCCCGAATCCTGCCCGGCCGAGCGCCGCCTGCACCGGGCCCTGCACGACGACCCGCTGCATCCTGTCGACGATGCGACGCTCGCGCGCATCCGCGACGCCGACGCGCACGAGAACTACACCCACTTCCTGAACTGGCGCGACGCGCTGCGCCAGGCCGGCACGCTGGAGGCCTGGTACCTGCAGCTCATGCGCAGCGGGCGCATCACCATCCCCCCGCTCTTCATCGACCTCGTGGTGCAGCCGGTGCTGCGCCATCTGCTGCGCGACACCGAAGACGTGC
Organism: Burkholderiaceae bacterium; assembly: GCA_019746735.1. GTDB lineage: Bacteria > Pseudomonadota > Gammaproteobacteria > Burkholderiales > Burkholderiaceae_C > Hylemonella. The sequence goes on from JAIERT010000021.1 coordinate 6,266, forward strand.
TGGCGCTGCGCGCGGCCGAGCTCTTCTTCCGCCCGCAACGCATCGCCGTGCAGGACGGGCAGGTGCTGGCCGGCGACCAGGCCGTGGTGGACCAGCACAGCCAGGACGCCGGCCTGGGCGCGCTGGGCCGCCTCTTGCTGGAGAACAAGACCGCGCTGCGTACTGCCGAATTGGCGGTGCTCGACGCCGGCAACCCGGCGTCCTACCTGGAACGCAGCGAAAGCCACCGCAGCCTGCTGGACCTGACGCATGAAGTCACGCAGGACCTGAGCCACGGCCTGACCCTGCGCATGACCCGCGCGCGCAGCGGCCTCAAGGCGCTGGCCCATGTGCTGGAGCTCTGGGTACGGCACTTCCTGGCCGTGGACGTGAAGATCGAGCCGCTGGCACGCGTGGACGACGCGGCCTGGCGCT
>JAIERT010000207.1 GCA_019746735.1 Burkholderiaceae bacterium
CGCGCGAACCGTCCTTGTAGGTGGCAAGCTTCATCGACGTGTGAGTGTGTGTTTGCTGATCGTTCAGGCGGTTTCGTCGGGCGAAACCCAGAGTCATTTATTACACCATGGACAAGACACGCGCAGGCATCCAGTCCGTCGAGGTGGGCTACGCCCTGCTGGAGGCCTTGGCGCGCGCACGCGGACCGCTGATGCTGCGCGACCTGGCCGCCGCTGCGGGCATGAGCGCGGCCAAGGCACACCGCTACCTCGTGAGCTTCCAGCGTCTGGGCCTGGTGGGCCAGGACGCGGCCAGCGCGCGCTACGACCTCGGCCCGGCCGCGCTGCGCATGGGCCTGGCCGCCATCACCCGGCTCGACGCCGTGAAGCTGGCACGCGAACGCCTGCCCGCGCTGATGCCGCAGATCGGCCACACGCTGGCGCTGGCGGTCTGGGGCAACCACGGCCCGACCATCGTGCACTGGGAGGAGTCGCCAGAAGCGGTCACGGTGAACCTGCGCCTGGGTGACGTCATGCCTCTGCTGTCTTCGGCCACGGGGCGCTGCTTCGCGGCCCATGTCTCGCGCGAGGCCATTGCGCCCCTGCTGCGCGCCGAGCTGGCCCGCGCGCGGCAGCTCGGCCGCACGGACCTGCCGCGTACCCAGGCCGAGCTCAAGACCCTGCTGGACGACGTGCGAGCGCGTGGCCTGGCGCGCGTGGTGGACACCCTGCTGCCCGGCGTCGCAGGCTTTTGCGCCCCGGTGTTCGACTTCGACGGCCATCTGGTGCTGGGCATCGTGGCCATGGGCTCGATCGCCACCTTCGACACGGACTGGAACGGCGCCGTGGCCACGCCGCTGGGCCAGGCGGCGCGTCAGCTCTCGCACGAACTCGGCCACGCCGACTGACCATGCCCCATCCCTGGCGTCGACTGCTGCTGTGTGCGCTGCTGGCGCTGGCGCTGCATCTGCTCCTGCTGGCGCTGTTTGGTCCGCGCGTGCAAGCCCCTCACGCCAGCAGCATCGCCCAGCCCCTGGTCTACGCCCTCGCTGCCGCGCCGCCGGCGCCGGCCGCACCCTCTCAAACCACCAGGGCGCCCCGGCGCCCCAGTGCTGCCGCGGCACCGGTGCTGCCGCCACCGCCCGCCCCGCCCGAGGTGCCCCCCCCCGAGCCCGAGCCCGTGGCCGAAGCGGCCGCGCCTGTGCCGCCGCCGGAGACGCCCCCTGCGGTGGCCGAGGCGCCTCCCCAGCCGGTCGCGCCGCCGCCCGAGCCCGCAGCTACCCCCCTGTCCATCCCCGGCTCCATGCGCCTGAAGTACGGCATCCAGGGCGAAGTCAAGGGCATGGCCTACCATGCCAGTGGCGAGCTGCTCTGGGCCCATGATGGCCAGAACTACGAGGCACGGCTGGAAGTGGGCGCCTTCCTGCTGGGTTCCCGCGTGCAGGGCAGCCGCGGCCGCATCAACGCCGAGGGCCTGCAGCCGCAACGCTTCACCGACCGTTCACGCCGTGAACGCATCGCCGAGTTCGACCACGACCTGGCGCAGGTGCGTTTCAGCGAAGGCGCGCCCAACGCGGCCTTGACTGCCGGCACCCAGGACCAGCTCAGTGTGTTCATGCAGCTGGCCAGTCTGCTGGCCAGCCAGCCCACGCTCTACCCACCGGGCACCGAGCTGGCCCTGCCCGTGGCCGGCCTGCGCGGCGTCGACACCTGGCGTCTGGTCATCGGCGCCGAGGAGACACTGGACCTGCCTGGTGGCGAGCTGCTCGCGCGCAAGCTCAGCCGCGTGGTCGAGGGCAAGGACGAGCTGCGCGTGGACGTCTGGCTGGCACCGACCCTCCACTGGCTGCCCGCACGCATCCGGCTCACGCAGGCCAGCGGCGACTACATCGACCAGCAGTGGCGGGGCAGCGAACCCCCTTGAGCGGCGGGACTGGCGGCCTTGAATTCGGCCCCGGCGGCTCCACCTGCGCCACAGACCTCCGTGGATACCTCCGCCATGAACACCCTCTACGATTCCGACACCTACATCGTCAACCACCTGCTGCCCGAAGCGGCGGCGGAGGTGCGGGCCGAGCAGCCCCTGCTGCTGCGCCACGGCTTCGAGATCGTGGACAAGCACGCCGGTCGCGAGGTCTACCTCGACGGGGCCTGGGCTGAGCTCTTCCAGCAGCGCCTGGCCGAATGGCAGCGCACGACGCCCACCCAGGAAGAAGTCGAAGACACGCTGGCGCAGTACGCCGAACTGGCGCACACGCCCATCCACGTGCACTGACGCGGCTGACGGTGTGACTTAGTTGACGGATCGGCCCGGCCCGATCCCTCGCGTGCACGGTATGTGATCTAGTGCAAAGACGGCGCCCGGGCTTCTGGATAGCGTCGGGGGTATATCAACCCCCTTGGTGTCGCATCATGAAACCACGCCTTCTGACGCTATCCCTGCACCGCCACCTCACGGGCCTGGCACTGCTGGCCGTGGCCAGTCTGGCCCTGGCCCAGGGTGTGAGCCCCCGGCAGATCCTGATCGGGCAGAGCATCACCCTGCAGGGCGGCAAGAACGAATACGGCACGGCCGTGGTGGACGGCATCCACGCCCACCTGCAGGACGTCAATGCCAGGGGCGGCGTCAACGGCCGCCAGATCGTGCTCAAGACCCTGGACGACGACAACAAGGGCGGCCAGGCCGAAGCCAACGCGCGCGCGCTGATCGAGCAGGACAAGGTCTTCATCGTGTTCGGCTCCATCGAGGGCGGCCCCTCCAATGCGGTGATGAAAGCCACCAACGAGCTGCAGGTGCCCTTCTTCGGCCCCATGGCCGGTTCGCCCACGCTGCGCCGGCCGCACCAGCCCCTGGTCTTCCCGGTACGCGCCGAACACCGCGACGAGTTCCGCATGCTGCTGGAGTACATCCGCAACACCGGCGGCAAGCGCGTGGCCTTCTTCCGCGCCGATTCCGAGGTGGGGCTGCAGCATCTGGAAAACTTCAAGCGCCTCTGCCAGGAGCTGGCCCTGGACCTGCCCTTCAAGTCGGATGTCAGCGACGCCCAGCTGAGCGCCATGGCCGGCCGCATCGCCGCGGCCAATCTGCACGGCGTGATCAACCACGGCAGCGTTGGCGTCTACGAGAAGCTGATCCGCCAGACCCGCGCCCTGGGCAGCCCGGCGCCTTTCATGGCCGTGAACTCGGGCTCGACGCAGCTGGCACGCCACCTCGGCGAGATGGCGCACGGCATGCTCTTCGCGCAGGTGGTGCCCAGCCCCTGGGAGCGCAAGACCGAGCTCACACGCGAATACCAGGAAGCCTTCCGGCGGCACAAGCCGGGCGTGGATTTCTCCTACGGCAGCCTGGAAGGCTATCTGACCGCCAAGGCCCTGGTGGCCGCGCTGCGCCTGGCCGGCCCCAACCCCACGCGCGAGAGTTTTGTGCAGGGCATCCTCAAGACCGGGGTGATCGACGTCAAAGGCCTGCGCCTGCTCTACCAGCCGGGCGATCACACCGGCCTGAAGCTGGTGGACCTGGCGATCTACTCGCGCGACAACCGCTTCCGCCACTGAGCCCGGTCACGGGCCGTGGCCTCAACGGCGCGGGTAGAGCCGGCGGTACAGCGGATCGACCAGCAGCAGCACGGCAAACAGCCGGCAGATCTGGAACACCGTCACCACGGGCGCGCCCAGCTGCAGCACCTTGGCAGTGATCGACATCTCGGCAATGCCGCCGGGCGAGGTGCCGAGCAGCAGCGTGGCCGGGTGCAGGCCCGTGCCCAGCGACAGCAGCCAGCCAAAGCCCGCGCTGAGCACGATCATGACCACCGTGCCCAGCGCCACCGCCGCCAGCCAGCGCGGCGCCGTGTGCACGAAGGCCGGCGTGAAGCGCACCCCCAGGCTGACGCCGATCAGCAGCTGGGCGGCGTTCGACAGCACCGTGGGTATGCCCGTGAGCTCCACACCGCCCAGGGTGAGCGCCATGGCCAGCACCATGGGCCCGAGGAACCAGGGATTGGCATAGCCCAGCCGCTCCAGCGCCAGCGCGCCCGCCGCCGCCAGCAGCACGAGCAGGCCCAGGCCCTTGGCGTCGAAAGCCAGCGGGGTGGTGAGCGCCAGGTCCACCCCCTGTACACCGGCGAACTGCATGCCGAAGGGAATGAGCACGGCCACGATGAGCAGGCGCAGGCTGTGTGAGGCGGCCACCAGATCGGTACGCGCACCGGCGCGCTCGGACAGCAGCGTCATTTCCGAAGCCGCGCCGATGGCACCGGCAAACCAGGTCGTGGCCCGATTGAGCCCGGGCAGGTGCCGCGCCTGGGTGCGCTGCAGCCACAAGCCGAACAGCCAGCCCAGCAGCAACGCCCACAGAATGCCCAGCAGCACGGCCCACCAGAGGCCGAGCACCAGCGCCCCCATGGCCGGTGTGAAGTACAGGCCCAGGGCCAGGCCGATGGTGCACTGGCCGGCATTGCGCAGCGGCGCCCAGCTCGCCGTGGGCGCACGCAGCATGGTGGCGATGGCGGTGGCCAGCAGCGGGCCGATGAACCAGGGCAGCGGCACGCGCAGCCAGACACAGAGCAGGGCGGCGGCCAGGGCCAGCAGCAGGGTGGCCACGATGCGTAGGGGGAACAGGGACGACATGAAGAGCGCGTAGTATCGCCGCAGACCAGGAGACCGAACATGTCCGCTGACACCCCCGAACTCTGCGTGGTCCAGACCACGCTGCCCAGCGAAGCCCAGGCCGCCGAGCTGGCCCGCGCGCTCGTGCAGCAGCGCCTGGGCGCCTGCGTGCAGGTGCAGGCCATCCGCAGCTACTACGTCTGGCAGGAACGCGCGCATGACGAGCCCGAGTGGCTGCTGGCCATCAAGACCCGCCGCGCGCTCTACCCGCAGCTCGAGGCCTGGCTGCGTGAACACCACCCCTACGACACGCCCGAGATCCTCTGCCTGCCCGTGCTGCAGGCCAGCCCCGCCTACGGCGCCTGGGTGGCCGGCAACACCGGGACGATTTAAGCGATCTTGCGCAGGGCCTGGGCCACGGTGCTGACCATCTGGTCGATCTGCCCCGACTCCACCACATAGGCCGGCGCCAGCACGATGTTCTCCCCGGCCGGGCGCACCAGCACGCCCTGCTTGAAGCAGTCGAGGAAGACCTCGTAGGCGCGCTGGCCCGGCAGGCCCGCGCGGCTCTGCAGCTCCACGGCCGTCGCCAGGCCCAGGCTGCGGATGCCCACTACGTGCGGCAGGCCCTTGAATGCGCCGTGCGCCGCATCGCCCAGCACCTGGCCCATGCGGCTGGCGCGCGCAAACAGGTCCTCGTCGCGGAACAGGTCCAGCGTGGCCACAGCGGCGGCGCAGGCCACCGGGTGGCCCGAGTAGGTGTAGCCGTGGAAGAACTCGATCTGATGCGCCGGGCTGTCGCGGTGCGCGTCCATCACGCCGTCGAAGACGTGCTGGCGGCAGAGCACGCCGCCCAGCGGGATGACGCCGTTGGTCACGCACTTGGCGAAGGTCAGCAGGTCCGGCACCACGCCGTAGTAATCGGCCCCGAAGGGGGTGCCCAGGCGGCCGAAGCCGGTGATGACCTCGTCAAAGATCAGCAGGATGCCGTGACGGTCGCAGATCTCGCGCAAGCGTTTCAGGTAGCCCTGCGGCGGCACGTACCAGCCCGCGCTGCCCGCCACCGGCTCGACGATGACGGCCGCCACATTGGACGGGTCGTGCAGCGGCAGGATGCGCTGCTCCAGCTCCAGCAGCAGGTCCTCGTCCCACACGGGTTCGGTGCCGTTGTAATAGGCGTGCTTAACCGGGTCGTGGATGAAACGCAGGTGGTCCACGCGCGGCAGCAAGGCACTGGAAAACGTCTTGCGGTTGGCGGGGATACCACCCACGCTGATGCCGCCAAAGCCCACGCCGTGGTAGCCGCGTTCGCGGCCGATGAAGACCGTGCGCTGGGCCTGGCCGCGCGCGCGGTGCCAGGCCAGGGCCACCTTGAGCGCCGTGTCCACGGCCTCGCTGCCCGAGCTGCAGAACAGCACCTTGTTCAGGTCGCCCGGCGCCAGCGCCGTGATGCGCTCGGCCGCCTCGAAGGAGCGGTCGTTGCCGCTCTGGAAGGCCGTGGCGTAGTCCAGCTTTTCCAGCTGCGCCGTGATGGCGGCATTGATCTCGCGCCGCTTGTGGCCCGCGCCCACGCACCAGAGGCTGGAGATGCCGTCGAGCACCTGGCGGCCATCGTGCGTGGTGAAGTGCATGCCTTCGGCGGCCACGAAGACGCGCGGGTCCAGCGCGAAACTGCGGTTGGGCGTGAAAGGCAGCCACTGGGACTGCAGCGGGATGTCAGCGTGGGCCATGCAAACCGTCTCCTGAAAATTGCGACAATCGCAGGGTGCGGCCGTCAAAAGCGGGCCGCACCCTGATCACCTCATCCTGCCACAAGGGTCTCCATGAGCCAAGCCTACATCCTCACCTTCTCCTGCCCGGACCGCCTGGGCCTCGTCCACGCCGTCTCCGGTTTCCTGCTCGAGCGCGGCGGCAACATCGAAGAAGCCGCCCAGTACAACGACCCGGCCACCGGCCTGTTCTTCATGCGCGTGCGCTTCTCCTGCGGTCAGGTGACCTACGAGGACCTGCAGGTGCAGCTCAAGCTCTTCGCCGAGCCCTACAGCATGAACTGGACGCTGAACCCCGCCGACCAGGCCATGCGCACCGTGCTCTTCGTCAGCAAGGAAGGCCACTGCC
>JAIERT010000317.1 GCA_019746735.1 Burkholderiaceae bacterium
GCTTCAAGATGATCGTGGCCGGTGAGTGCGACCACCTGCCCGAGCAGGCCTTCTACATGGTCGGCACCATCGACGAGGCCTTCGAGAAGGCCAAGAAGATCTGATCGGCGCCGCAACGGAGCTTCATATGAACACGATCCACGTCGATGTGGTCAGTGCCGAAGAGTCCATCTTCTCGGGCGAGGCGCGATTCGTCGCGCTGCCCGGCGAAGCGGGCGAGCTCGGCATCTATCCGCGTCACACCCCGCTGATCACGCGCGTCAAGCCTGGCTCGGTGCGCATCGAGATGGCTGACGGCAAGGAAGAGTTCGTCTTCGTCGCCGGCGGCATCCTCGAGGTGCAGCCCGACTGCGTCACAGTCCTGTCCGACACCGCCGTGCGCGGCAAGGACCTGGACGAGGAGAAGGCCAACGAGGCCCGTCAGGCCGCCGAAGAAGCGATCAAGAACGCCAAGAGCGATCTGGACCTGGCCAAGGCCCAGTCCGAACTCGCGATTGCCGCCGCCGAGATCGCCGCCCTGCGCAAGTACCTGAAGAAGAAGTGATCCTCCCGTATGCCGCAACCGCGGCGTGTGCAAAGGCCCCGGCAGCAATGCGCGGGGCCTTTGTGTTTCTCAGGGGGTGTCGGGCAGCAGCGCATGCGGCTGCAGGCCCTGTACGCGCGCGGTCAGGCTGGAGGGAAAACGCGCCAGCAGCTGGTTGTGCCGCCGCGTGGCGAGCTGGTAGCGCTGCTGCGCGACGCGGATGCGGTTGTCCAGGGCCTCGAACTGCCAGACCAGGGGCTGCAGGCCCGGCTGCTGGCGGGCGTGCGTCAGTACCGGCGCCAGGGCCTGTGTGAGCGCGGTGTGGGCCTGCACCGCCTGCTGCAGCAGGGCCAGGTCATCGGGGCTGCTGGACGCCGGCAGGGCCAGGGTCTGCCGGCGGGCGTGTTCCAGCTGCGTGATGGCCGTGGCGGGCACGGCCGGCAGGGCGCGTGCGCTGGTCAGCAGGTTCAGCGCCAGGCCGGCACGCTGCGCCTGCAGGGACTGCAGGCTATCCCAGGCCGACTGGCGCTCAGCCGCCAGCTGCCGGTAATCCTGCAGGCCGCAGCCGCCCAGCAGGGCAGCCAACAGGAACAGCAGGGGCCAGCGCAGCATGGTTGAAATCTCGGGTCGGTGGGTTCGAGAATACACCGTGTGCCGCCGGGTCCGGCGGGCTGGAGGACAATGAAGATCGCAAAACGATGATGAACTACAGCGCTCCCCTCTGGCTGCCAGGCGGCCATCTGCAGACCATCTGGTCCGCGCTCTACGCGCGGCGTGTGCATGGCCCCGCTCCACAGTTCCGGCGCGAGCGCTGGGACACGCCCGACGGTGATTTCATCGACGTGGACTGGCAGGACCGCGCCGATGCCGAAACCCTGCTCGTGCTCTTCCATGGGCTCGAAGGCTCGACGCAGAGCCAATACGCACAGGCCTTCGCCGGCTTCGCCCGTGAGCGTGGCCTGGCCTATGCCGTGCCGCATTTCCGCGGCTGCAGCGGTGAACTCAACCGTGCGCCGCGTGCCTACCACTCCGGCGACTGGCCGGAGATCGACTGGATCCTGCGGCGCCTGCGCGCGCAGCACGCGGGCCGCATCCTGGTCGTGGGCATCTCGCTGGGCGGCAATGCCCTGTTGCGCTGGGCCGGCGAGCTCGAGGACGAGGCATCGCACGTGGTCGATGCCGTGGCCGCGGTGTCCTCACCGCTGGATCTGGCCGCCGGTGGCCATGCCATCGGTCGTGGCCTCAACCGGCAGATCTACACGCGCATGTTCCTCAAGAGCATGAAGCCCAAGGCCCTGGCCAAGTGGGCGCAGTACCCGGGTCTGTTCGATCGCGCGGCCCTGCTGCGCGTACGCGATCTCTACGAGTTCGACAACATCTTCACGGCGCCCCTGCACGGCTTTCGCAACACCGAAGACTACTGGGCACGGGCCTCGGCCAAGCCGCACCTGGCACGCATCCGCATTCCGGCGCTGGCGCTCAATGCGCGCAACGACCCCTTCGTCCCGGCGCACAGCCTGCCCAACCGCAAGGATGCCGGCACGCATGTGACGCTGTGGCAGCCGCGCCATGGCGGTCACGTGGGCTTCCCGGGCGGGCGCTGGCCCGGCCATGTGCGGACCATGCCCGAGGCCGTCGGCCGCTGGCTGCTGCAGGCGGCAGGGGCCCAGGAGACGGCCCATGGATGACATCGTCCGTCAGGCCATGGCCAAATGGCCCAACGTGCCGGACTGCTACGGCTGGCTGGGTCTGGACGCGCGCGGCAACTGGTACATGCGCGACGACCGGGCCCAGGCGGCCGGCGCCTTCGACAGCGGACGGCCCGGCGCCAAGGGCTCCTTGCTCAAGCATGACAAGCTGATCGACTTCATCCAGCGCAATTACGAGCGCGATGCACAGGGCCGCTGGTACTTCCAGAACGGGCCGCAGCGCGTCTACGTGGAGCTCGAAGCCACGCCCTGGATCTGGCGTGTGCAGGCCGACGGCAGGGTCAACGCCCACGACGGTGTACCTGCCGAGGTGCTGCGCTGCGTGCTCGACGAAACCGGGCGCCTCTACCTGCAGACGCCGCGCGGTCTGGGCCTGGTGCACACGCAGGACATGGCGCAGGCCGCCGAACTGGTGGAATCCGGGCGCTGGCAGCCCGAGGAAGAGCCGCAGGCCGGCTTGCCGCAACGCTATGGCTATGTGCGCAGTCCGCAGCGCGACAGCCCGCAGGCCGCGCGGGGCGGATAATTTTCCGCAGCCGCGGCAACGCGCCGGGGCAAGAGGAGACACGATGCCGACACGCACGCCGCGCCATTTTGCGCACTGGCCGCCGGGCCTGCCGCGGCATTTGACCTTGCCGCAGACCAGCCTCTGGTACAACGTCGAGGTATCGGCCACGCGCTACCCGGACAAGCCCTACATCGTCTATTACGACCGTCCGCTGAGCTACGCACAGTTTCGTGACGAGTGCGAGCGCGTCGCAGGCTGGCTGCAGCAGGACTGTGGCGTCCAGGCCGGCGACCGCGTGCTGCTCTACATGCAGAACAGCCCGCAATGGGTGATCGCCTACTACGCCATCCTGCGCGCCAACGCGGTGGTCGTACCCGTCAACCCGATGAACAAGGCCGAAGAGCTGCGCCACTACGTGAGCGACAGCGGCGCCAGCACCGCACTGGTGGCGCAGGACCTGTATGCGCAGCTCGAGCCCTTGCTCGGGGGCGCCAGTGGCTTGCGTCATCTCGGCGTCGCCGCCTACAGCGACTACCTGCATCAGCACACCGATCTGCCCCTGCCTCCCTTCGTCAGCGAGCCGCGTGCGGCCCTGGCTGGCGCGGGTGTGACGCTGTGGTCCGACATCCTGGCCCTGCAGCGCCGGCCCGGGCCGCACACGGCCGGCCCGGACGATCTCTGCGTCATGCCCTACACCTCGGGGACCACGGGCCAGCCCAAGGGCTGCATGCACACGCACCGCAGCGTGATGAGCACCCTGGTCGGCGGCGTGCAGTGGTTCGGCCGCACGCAGGATGCGGTCTATCTCTCGGTGCTGCCCTTCTTCCATGTCACCGGCATGGCGGGCAGCATGAACGGGCCGCTGTTTGCGGGGGCCACCGTTGTGATCCTTTCGCGCTGGGACCGTGACGTGGCCGCGCAGTGCATCCAGCGCCACGGCATCGGCATCTGGCAGGCCATCTCGACCATGGTGGTGGATTTCCTCTCCAACCCGCGTCTGGGCGAGTACGACCTCTCCAGCCTGCAGGGCGTGCGCGGCGGCGGCGCGGCCATGCCCGAGGCCATCGCCAAGAAGCTCAAGGACTTGACGGGCCTGGACTATGTCGAGGGCTACGGCATGTCCGAAACCCTGGCCGCCACCCACATCAACCCGCCGCAGCGGCCCAAGCCGCAGTGCCTGGGCATCCCGGTGTTCGATGTCGACGCGCGCGTGCTCGATCCCCAGACCCAGCAGGAGCTGCCCCAGGGCGAGACCGGCGAGATCGCGGTGCATGCGCCCCAGGTCATGCAGGGCTACTGGAAACAGCCCCAGGCCACGGCTGCGAGCTTCATCACGCTGGACGGCAAGCGCTTCCTGCGCACGGGCGACCTAGCCTATGTGGACCACGATGGCTACTTCTTCATGGTCGACCGGCTCAAGCGCATGATCAATGCCTCGGGCTACAAGGTCTGGCCGGCCGAGGTCGAGGCCCTGATGTACAAGCACCCGGCCATCCATGAGGCCTGCGTGATCGGTGTGCGCGATGCCAAGCGCGGCGAGACCGTCAAGGCCCTGGTCGTGCTCAAGGAAGAGGCGCGTGGTCAGGTCAGCGCCGACGACATCATCCGCTGGTCGCACGAGCACATGGCGGCCTACAAGAGCCCGCGCATCGTCGAGTTCGTGCACACCCTGCCCAAATCGGGCACGGGCAAGATCCTGTGGCGCGAGCTACAGGAGCGTGAGCTGGAGCGCCCATGACCCCGGGCGCCGATCTGTCCGCGCCCTTCGGCACCATCGCCGGCTTGATCCGTCACCATGCGCAGGCGGCGCCGCAACGCCGGGCCCTGGTCCAGGATGGCGAGGCGCTGGACTACGCCGCCCTCGACGCGCTGATGGACCGTGTGGCCGCCGCCCTGCAGCGCGACGGCGTGCAGCCCGGCGAGGCCGTGGCCATCTGCGCTGCAACCTCGCTGGCCTATGCCGTGATCTATCTGGGGGCCTTGCGCGCCGGCGTGGTCGTGGCGCCGCTGGCGCCGGGCGCCACGCCCGACAGTCTGGAAGGCATGGTGCGCGATGCCGGTGCGCGCCTGCTGTGCACGGACCACGAGGTGGCCCAGGCCCTGGGGCCGCGTGCTGCGACGGTGCCGCGCATCCTGCTGGACGAATCCACGGGCGGTCTGGGCTGGTCGCAATGGCTTGCGTCTGAGGGCACCCGCGTGCCGGATGCCGAGGTGGATGCGGACTGGCCCTTCAACATCATCTATTCCTCGGGCACCACCGGCGAGCCCAAGGGCATCGTGCAGCCGCATGGCATGCGCTGGGCCCATGTGCAGCGCGGCGCCACCTATGGTTACGGGCCCGACACGGTGACCTTGCTGTCCACGCCCCTGTACTCCAACACCACACTGGTGGTCTTCTTCCCCACGCTGGCCTACGGCGGCACCGTGTTGCTCATGGGCAAGTTCGATGCGGCCGGGTATCTGGCGCTGGCCGCGCGTGAGCGCGTCACGCACACCATGCTGGTGCCCGTGCAGTACCAGCGCCTGATGGCCCGGCCCGATTTCGCTCGGCACGACCTGCGCAGCTTCCGCATGAAGTTCTGCACCAGCGCGCCTTTCTCCGCGGCGCTCAAGGCCGAGGTGCTGGCCCGCTGGCCTGGCGGCCTGGTGGAGTTCTACGGCATGACCGAAGGCGGCGGCACCTGTATCCTCGAAGCCCATCTGCACCCCGACAAGCTGCACACCGTGGGTCAGCCCGCGCAGGGCCATGACATCCGCCTGATCGACGAGCACGGGCAGGAAGCGCCCGCGGGTGAGGCCGGTGAGGTGGTGGGTCGATCGCCGGGCATGATGAAGGGCTACCACGGCCGGCCCGAGAAGACGCGCGAGGCCGAGTGGTACGCGCCCGACGGCCAGCGCTTCATCCGCACGGGTGACATCGGCCGTTTCGATGCGCAGGGTTTCCTCACCCTCTTAGACCGGCGCAAGGACATGATCATCTCGGGCGGCTTCAACATCTACCCCAGCGATCTGGAGGCCGAGTTGCGTCAGCACCCGGCGGTGCAGGACGTGGCCGTGGTGGGCGTGGCTTCTGAGCAGTGGGGGGAGACGCCGGTGGCCTACGTGGTCCTGCGGGACGGCAAGGCCATCGCGGCCGACGCGCTGCGCGAATGGATGAACCGGCGCGTGGGCAAGACCCAGCGCCTGTCGGACCTGCGTTATCTGGACGAACTGCCGCGCAGCGCCATCGGCAAGGTGCTCAAGCGCGAACTGCGGGAGCAGTACGCGGCCATCCGGAAATGAAAAAGCCGCTGCTGAGCAGCGGCTTGTGTGCCGGGTGGCGCGCCGTTTACTGGGCGGCTGCCGGGGCCTTGGGCTCGGCGTACTTGCCGCCGCCCGAGTTGGCCAGGTAGGCCACGGCACGGGCGATCTCCACATCGCTGTGGTCGCCGCCGCCTTGCGGCGCCATGGCGCCCTTGCCCTTCAGGGCCGAGGTCACCAGGCCGTCGAAGCCGACCTTGAGGCGGGCGCTCCAGGCACCCTTGTCACCGAACTTGGGGGCACCGGCCACGCCAGCGCCGTGGCAGGCCACACACTGGGCCTGGTAGACGGCCTCGCCGCTCTTGAGCGGGCGGTTGGCGTCACGGATCTCGACGGTGCCGATCTTCTGGATGCGCTCGGCAACCGACTTCTCCATATTGCTCGCACCGGCCGCGGGTTTCTTGTCGGAGACCACGAAGAACACGAGGCCGATGATGATGAAGACCGGGCCCACGAAGGAGAAGATGGAAAGCCACATCATCTGCGCGGGGGTCTTGATCGGGCCGGTGTGGGCTTCTTCGTGCTGCTGCTCGCTCATGGGCTGTCCTCGGAATTCTGGGTGGGTGGGGTGATTCAATCAGCCGCTGATTATAACTTTCGGACCGTCCGAAACCGCCTACAATCGCTGCTCTTCCCGGAATGCGGCTGTAGCTCAGTGGATAGAGTATTGGCCTCCGAAGCCAAGGGTCGTGGGTTCGATCCCCGCCAGCCGCGCCA
>JAIERT010000170.1 GCA_019746735.1 Burkholderiaceae bacterium
GCCTCGAAGCGGTGGCCACGCGTGCTGTTGCCGGCCTTCAGACCCAGGGCCTTGACGGGCACCACGGTGCTGCCGTACAGGGCCACGAGGCCATGCGCCGGGCGCACGAAGTGGACGCTGCTCCAGCCAGGCAGATCGCAGTCGGTCTCGAGCTGGTAGCTCATGACCTTGGGGATGGGCAATTTGGACAGGGCTTCTTCCAGCGCCTTCTGCAGGCCCGTGTCCAGCGTGGCGCCGGTCACCAGGCTGTCGTAGTACAGGGCTTCGGCCTTGCCATCGGGCGCACGCTTGAGAGCGGCCACAGCCTGCACCGGATCGGATACATCGGCACCCAGCGCGGTCAGCTTCTTGAGCAGGGCCGGCGTGGCCTGGCCCGCTGCATCCAGACCCACGCTCACGGGCATGAGTTTCTGCTGCACGGCCTTGTCGGCCGCCTTGAGGGCCACCTGTGTGATGTGCGCGGCCAAACGGCGCGGCGAGGCATAGGGCGTGACGACGGAAGCGGCCGAAGCCAGGCCCTGGGCCTTGAGCTGATCGGCCAGCATGCTCATGGTCTCAGGCGGCTTTCTTCTCGCTCATCTTGTCGATCTGCGCCACCCACTCGCGCGGCGCCATGGGAAAGCCCAGTCGCTCGCGGCTGTCGTAGTAGCTCTGCGCGACGCTGCGCGCCAGGGTGCGGATGCGGCCGATGTAGGCGGCGCGTTCGGTCACGGAAATGGCGCCGCGTGCGTCCAGCAGGTTGAAGCTGTGCGCGCACTTGAGCACCTGCTCGTAGGCAGGCAGGGCCAGCTGCTGCTCCATCAGGTGCTTGGCCTGCTTCTCGTGCGCCGTGAAGGCGGTGAAGAGGAAGTCGACGTCGCTGTGCTCGAAGTTGTAGGCCGACTGCTCTTTTTCATTCTGCAAATAGACGTCGCCGTAGCTCATCGTGTCGGTCCACTTGAGCTTGTAGACGTTGTCCACGCCCTGCAGGTACATGGCCAGGCGCTCCAGGCCATAGGTGATCTCGCCCGTGATGGGCTTGCAGTCGATGCCGCCGACCTGCTGGAAGTAGGTGAACTGCGTCACCTCCATGCCGTTGAGCCAGACCTCCCAGCCCAGACCCCAGGCGCCCAGCGTGGGGTTCTCCCAGTCGTCCTCGACGAAGCGGATGTCGTTCTTCTTGAGATCGAAGCCCAGGGCCTCGAGCGAGCCCAGGTAGAGCTCGAGGATGTTGCTCGGCGCGGGCTTGAGCACCACCTGGTACTGGTAGTAGTGCTGCAGACGGTTGGGGTTCTCGCCGTAGCGACCGTCCTTGGGACGGCGGCTGGGCTGCACATAGGCGGCCTTCCAGGGCTCGGGACCGAGGGCGCGCAGGAAGGTGGCCGTGTGCGAGGTGCCGGCGCCGACTTCCATGTCGTAGGGCTGCAAGAGCGCGCAGCCCTGGGCGTCCCAGTAGGCCTGCAGTTTCAGGATGATTTGTTGGAAGGTCAGCATCTTGGGCAGGCGCAAGCGGGCGGATCGCGCGCCGCTGCGCAGTGGAGGCGGTTTCCCGCGTGAACCCGCGATTTTACGGGGCTTCCGGCCCTTGAGGGCCGTGCAGCGCCGGTCCTAAGCCCGCTTGCGCCAGATCGCCAGCAGCAGTACGGCCAGACCCAGGCCCCAGAGCGGCCACAGACCGGTTTTTGACACCCAGCGGGCATAGGGCGTGAGCCCCTGCCGCCCCTCCACTTCGACCTGCAGCACGCCGCGCGTGTGACGTGGCAACTCGGCGACGACCTGGCCACGGTGGTCGACGAGGGCCGTGGCACCGGTGTTGGTGGCGCGCACGAAGGGGCGCTCGAACTCCAGCGCCCGCATGCGCGAGATCTGCAGGTGCTGGTCGATGGCCACGGTGTTGCCGAACCAGGCGATGTTGCTGAGGTTGACAAAGACGGTGGGCGCCTGCGCCGGATCGGCAAAGCGCGCCCCCAGCTCCTCCCCAAACAGGTCCTCGTAGCAGATGTTGGGGGCGAGGCGCTGGCCCTGCCATTCGAAGGAGGGTTGGCCCACATCGCCGCGGCTGAAGTCGCCCAGCGGGATGTTCATCATCGCGGTGAACCACTTGAAGCCCCAGGGGATGAATTCGCCGAAGGGCACGAGGTGGTGCTTGTCATAGCGCCAGGGTTCGCGCCCGGGCGCCAGACCCACGGCCGAGTTGCTGTAGCCCTCGGCCAGGCTGCCCAGGGGCAGGCCGATCAGCGCGGCCTGTTCGCCAGCCGCGTAGCGCTGGCGCAGCGCCGCCCAGTAACCTTCGGGCAGCTGGCGTGGCAGCAGGGGCAGAGCTGTCTCGGGCGCCACGACCAGAGGTGCCCGGTTGTCCAGCAGTTGCTCGCCATACCAGCGCAGGGCGAGGGGCACGCCGCTGCCCGGCTGGAACTTCTCGTCCTGCGGGATGTTGCCCTGGAGCAGGGCCACGGACAGCGTGCCGGTGGACGTCGTGGCTTGCGGCTGACCCATCTGATGCACCGAGGGCAGCACCAGCACGGCGAGGACGGCGATGCGCTGCCAGTGGCCACAGGCCCAGATCTGCGGAATCGTCATGGCCAGCCAGGCTGTGATGGCGGTGATGCCGTAGACACCGACCCAGGGCGCGTAGCCGGCCAGCGGCCCCTCCACATGCGCATAGCCGCTGCCGCCCCAGCCGAAACCGGTGAACCAGATCCCGCGCGCCAGCTCGGCCAGCAGCCAGAGCGCAGCAAACAGCAAGGCCCGCCCGGCACGTGCGCCAGGCGCGTAACGCTGGTAGAGCGCACAGGCCCCGGCGTAGTAAAGGGCCAGCGCAGCAGCCAGCGCGAACACGGCCAAGGCAGCCAGCGGTGCCGGCAAGCCACCGTAGGTGTGCATGGAGATGTAGAGCCACCAGAAGGTGCCGGCCAGCCAGGCCGTGGCAAAGAGCCAGCCGGCCAGGGCGGCCTGCTTCCAGTGCGTGCAGCGCTCGACCCCCCAGGCCAGCAGACCCAGGGCCAGCAGTTGCAGCCACCAGCGGGGCTGGCCATCCCAGGGCGTGGCCAGGGACAGGGCGTGTGCGAAACCGGCGAGGAGGCTCAGGCCCCAGGCGCCGGCGCGCGTCCAGCCTTCAGCCATTGAGGCCGGCCTTGCGCGGGGCCACGGGCGAGACCTTGAACCACTTCACGGCGCCGCCCTTGGTGTGCAGCACCACGAACTTGAGGCCGGCAATCACATGCTGCTCGCCCCGCCGGGGCACATGGCCCATCTCGTGGGCGATGAGGCCGCCTATGGTGTCGAAACTTTCCTCCGGATCGCTGCCGGTGATGGTGACGTCGAAGGCTTCGTTGACCCGATCGACCGGGGCGCGGCCACTGACGCGGTAGGTCTGGTCAGCAAGGCCGAAGATGTCGCCTTCGTCCTCGGAGATGTCGAACTCGTCCTCGATCTCGCCGACGATCTGCTCAAGCACGTCCTCGATGGTGATCAGACCGGCCACGCGGCCGAACTCGTCGATCACGATGGCCAGGTGATTGCGATTGCCGCGGAATTCGTGCAACAGGTCGTTCAGGCCCTTGCTCTCGGGCACGAAGACGGCCGGACGCAGCAGGGCACGGATATTGAGCTCGGGCGCCCGCTGCAGCTTGAGCAGGTCCTTGGCCATCAGGATGCCGATGATGTTTTCGCGCTCGCCGTCGAAGACCGGGAAACGGGAGTGGGCCGTGTCGATGACCAGGTGCAGCAGCTCGTCGTAGGGCGCGTTGATATCGACCAGATCCATGCGTGGGGCGGGCACCATGACGTCGCCGGCGGTCATGTCGGCCATGCGCAGCACGCCTTCGAGCATGTAACGCGATTCGGCACCGATGACCTGGTTGTCTTCGGCCTCGGCCAGGGTCTGGATCAGTTCAGCCGTGGAGTCCGGTCCGGGATGGATGAACTCGGCCAGCTTCTTCAGGAAGGTGCGCTTGTCCTCTTTTTCAGGACTTCGCGCAGGGTGGGGGTCAGGCACTGACGGTTGCACCGGGGTGCGGTTGTTGCGACCCCCATAGGATAGCGGATCGCGCTAGTCCCCTCGTGACGGGGTGTCGCAGGTATCAGGGCGCAGATTTGTGCCGGCCTTCGCGCACGCCGCGGCGCACGTCCTGCAGACCGGACAGGAAATCCCAGAACTGCTTGGCTTGCACCTTGAGCCGGTAGTCCGTCTGGGCCAATTGCTCTTCCAGCATTTCGGTGACCTGGCTCTCGAAGGTCGCAGGCGGCAAGCGCAAGTAGGCCCTCGCTTCCGACCCGTCGTATTCCACTGTGGCCCCGGCCTTGCGCGCGATATTGAGCATGGCCTTGTTCTCACTGAGCGCGTGGATGAACATCAGGTAGACACCTTCGTTGCGTGCATGGCGCATGGCGCGTGCAAACAGTTTGCTGCCATAGCCATGGCCGCGTACCGAAGGCAGGACCGAGACGCCGAACTCGGCGCAGGCGTCGTAGCTGCGATCCACCGAATGGGCGAGGTGCGCCATAGCCACCAGTTCCAGGCGTCGGTTGTAGATGCCGAAAATGGCGTCGTTTTCGAAGTCCAGACTGTCGGCATAGGTCTGGATCTGGGCGTCATTGGCCATGTAGCCAAAACGAAGGTAGCGGTCGTGCTCGTCCAGGGCCTGGAGATGGCGCGTGATACGCCCGCGATGCCGGGCGCCCAGGCGGCGAATCACGGCAACCCAGGGCGCACGCGCCGTGGCACTTTGCTCGGCGGGCAGCATGCGCAGCAACTCCGCGCTGCCGCTGTTTGCCTCGCTCTCGTGATTCGGATCCATGCCGCGAATGTAAAGTGATTCCGCTCATTCTCCAAGCGCGCCGCCCGCCCTTCGCTTGACGCGTGCGTGACAGTTTCTGCGATGACCTAGGACAAGCCCGGTGTCCCATCCCCCCGAGTCTGGGGTTCAATAGTGCGGTCATGGAGTCATTGATGGAAAAAATCTGGTTGCAAAGCTACCCGCCCGGCGTTCCGCAGGACATCGATCCGGGTCAGTACAGTTCTCTCGCCCAGCTGCTGGAGGAATCCTTCCGCAAGAACGCCACCCAGCCCTTTTCGGTCTGCATGGAGCGCTGGATGAGCTATCGCCAGCTGGACGAGCTCTCGGCCGCCCTGGGCGCCTGGCTGCAGCGCCTGGGTCTGGAGCCCGACGCACGCGTGGCCATCATGCTGCCCAATGTGCCGCAGTTCGCGGTCACCATGGCGGCCATCCTGCGGGCCGGCTACACCTGCGTCAACGTCAACCCGCTGTACACCGCACGCGAGCTGGAACACCAGCTCAAGGACTCGGGCGCCACGGCCATCGTGGTGCTTGAAAACTTCGCCCACACCCTGGAAGAAGTGATCGCACGCACGCAGATCAAGCACGTGGTACTGACCGCCTTCGGCGACTTGCTGGGCCCCTGGTACGGCCGCTGGCTGACCTTTGCCATTCGCCACCTGGCCAAGATGGTGCCCCCCTTCAAGCTGCCGCTGACGGAAGGACGCACCGTCACGACTTTCCGCAGGGCGCTGGGCGAGGGCTCGCACCTGACGCTCAAGCCTTCGCAGGCCAACCTGGATTCGATCGCCTTTCTGCAGTACACCGGTGGCACCACCGGCCTGAGCAAGGGCGCCGTCCTCACGCACCGCAACGTGGTGGCCGCCATTCTGCAGGCGGAGGCCTGGTTCACCCCGGCGCTGGACCGTGTGGGCAATGTGCGCGAGACCAACAGCATCGCGGCCCTGCCGCTGTATCACATCTTCGCGCTGACCCTGTGCTTCCTGGCCATCCGCTGGGGCTCCCATATGACGCTGGTGCCCAATCCGCGCGACATCGGCAAGTTCGTCGAGGTGCTCAAGCGCCGCCCTTTCCATATGCTGCCCGCGGTCAACACCCTGTTCAACGCGCTGTTGCAGCACCCGCAGTTCCGTACGGTGGATTTTTCCCACCTCTGCATTTCCCAGGCCGGCGGCATGGCCGCGTCTGAGGGCACGGCGAAGCACTGGCAGGAGGTCACGGGCTGCGCCATGGTCGAAGGCTGGGGCATGAGCGAAACCTGCGCCATCGGGACCAACAATCCCGTCACGACCACGAAGTTCAGCGGCACCATCGGCCTGCCCTTGCCAGGCGTTGAAATTGCCATCAAGGACGACGATGGGCGCTCTCTGGCCGTCGGCGAATCGGGCGAGATCTGCGTCCGCGGCCCGAACGTGATGACGGGCTACTACCGACAGGCCGAGGAGACCGCCAAGGCCTTCACGCCAGATGGCTTCATGCGCACCGGCGACATTGGCATCATGGATGCGCAGGGCTATACCAAGATCGTGGACCGCAAGAAGGACATGATCCTGGTCAGCGGCTTCAACGTCTTCCCGAGCGAACTGGAAAACGTCATCTCGCTCTGCGATGGCGTGCTCGAATGTGCCGTCATTGGCGTGCCCGATGCCAAGCAGGGCGAAGCCATCAAGGTCTACGTGGTCCGCAGCGATCCGACGCTCAGCGAGGACGATGTGGCCAAGTACTGCGCGCAGAACCTGACCGGATACAAGCATCCGAAGTACATCGAATTCCGCGACGAGCTGCCCAAGTCCAATGTGGGCAAGATCCTGCGCCGGGAACTGCGTGCCGGCAAGTGAGCTGACACCATGAGGGGGCACCCGCCATAGCAGGCTCGACCGGTGTACATGCGCCATGGTGGCGCGGTGGTGTCGGTAGTTTTGGGCCGCACAAATAAAAACGCCCCGTCACATGACGGGGCGTTTTCTGCTGTAAGAGCCTGACGATGACCTACTTTCACAC
>JAIERT010000053.1 GCA_019746735.1 Burkholderiaceae bacterium
CACGGCTCCATGCTGATCTACGCCCTGCTGCACCTCACGGGCTACAAGCTGCCCATGCAGGAGCTCAAGAACTTCCGCCAGCTGCACAGCAAAACGGCTGGCCACCCCGAAGCCGGCATCACCCCCGGTGTCGAGACCACCACCGGCCCCCTGGGCCAGGGCGTGACCAATGCCGTGGGTTTTGCGCTGGCGGAGAAGCTGCTGGCAAAAGAATTCAACCGCGATGGCCACACCATCGTCGACCACCACACCTACGTCTTCCTGGGTGATGGCTGCATGATGGAAGGCATCAGCCACGAAGCCGCCTCCCTGGCCGGGGCCTGGAAGCTCAACAAGCTGATCGCCCTCTACGATGACAACGGCATCTCCATCGACGGCCAGGTCGCGCCATGGTATGGCGACAACGCCGCGCTGCGATTCGTGTCCTACGGCTGGAACGTGATCGGCCCGATCAACGGCCACGACACGGCCGCTGTCTCCGAAGCCATCGCGCGCGCCAAGCAGACCGAAGACAAGCCCACGCTGATCATCTGCAAGACCAGCATTGGCAAGGGCAGCCCCAATCGCGCCAACACGGCCAAGGCCCACGGCGAACCGCTGGGCGCGGAAGAAATCAAGCTCACGCGCGAAGCCCTGGGCTGGACGCACGGCCCCTTCGAGATCCCGGCCGAGGTCTACGGCGACTGGGACGCCAAGGCTGCGGGCGACAAGCGTGAAGCGGCCTGGAATGCCAAGTTTTCTGCCTACGCCGCGGCCTACCCCGAGCTCGCCGCCGAGTTCAAGCGCCGCATGGCGGGTGACTTGCCCAAGCAGTTCGCCCAGGTGGCGGTGGACGCCGCCGTCGCGGCCCACAGCAAGGCCGAGACCGTGGCCACGCGCAAGGCCAGCCAGATCGCGCTCGAAGCCTTCACCGCCGCCCTGCCCGAGCTGCTCGGTGGCTCGGCCGACCTGACCGGCTCCAACCTCACCAACACCAGCCACACCCCGGCCCTGCGCTTCGACGCCGAGGGAAATGGCAATGGTGGCCGCCACATCAACTACGGCGTGCGCGAGTTCGGTATGGCGGCCGTGATGAACGGCGTGGCTCTGCATGGGGGCTACATCCCCTATGGCGGCACCTTCCTGACCTTCAGCGACTACTCGCGCAACGCCATCCGCATGGCGGCACTGATGAAGCAGCGCGTGATCCACGTCTTCACGCACGACTCTATCGGCCTGGGCGAGGACGGGCCCACCCACCAGTCGGTGGAGCACGCGGCCAGCCTCCGCCTGATCCCCAACTTGGACGTCTGGCGTCCCGCCGACACAGCCGAGACCGCCGTGGCCTGGGCCGTGGCTCTGCAGAACAAGCGCAAGCCCACGGCTCTGCTGCTCTCGCGCCAGAACGTGCCCTACGCCGCCAAGAAGGATCTGGGCGACATCAGCCGCGGCGCCTATGTGCTGTCCGAGCCGGCCGACCTGGGCCTGAAGAAAAAGGCCCAGGCCGTGATCATCGCCACCGGTTCCGAAGTGCAGCTCGCGCTCAAGGCGCAGGAGCTGCTGGCCGCGCAGAAGATCGCCGTGCGTGTGGTCTCCATGCCCAGCACCACCACTTTCGATCAGCAGAAGCCCGCCTACAAGCAGGCCGTGCTGCCCGCCGGCCTGCCGCGCATCGCGGTCGAGATGGGCGTGACCGACGGTTGGTGGAAATACGGCTGCGCCGCCGTGGTCGGCCTCGATACCTATGGCGAGTCGGCCCCGGCCCCGGTGCTGTTCAAGCATTTCGGTTTCACGCCCGAGAACGTCGCGCAGACCGTGCAGGCCGCGCTGACCAAGGGCTGATCCGCACACCAGTTTCTCAATTCTTCACAGAGGGTTCATCATGACGATCAAGGTAGGTATCAACGGCTTCGGCCGCATCGGCCGCAATGTGCTGCGTTCGGCAGTCGCGAACTTCAAGGACATCGAGATCGTGGGCATCAACGATCTGCTCGAGCCTGACTACCTGGCCTATATGCTCCAGTACGACAGCGTCCACGGCCGTTTCAAGGGCGACATCAAGGTCGAGGGTTCCAACCTCATCGTCAACGGCAAGAAGATCCGCCTGACCCAGGAGCGCGATCCGGCCAACCTCAAGTGGAACGAGATCGGCGCCGACGTGGTGATCGAGTCCACCGGCCTCTTCCTGGACAAGGACGGCGCGGGCAAGCACCTGGCCGCGGGCGCCAAGAAGGTCATCATCTCCGCCCCTTCCAAGGACGACACGCCCATGTTCGTCTTCGGCGTGAACGACAAGACCTACGCCGGCCAGGCCATCATCTCCAACGCTTCCTGCACCACCAACTGCCTGGCCCCGGTGGCCAAGGTGCTCAATGACAAGTGGGGCATCAAGCGCGGCCTCATGACCACCGTGCACGCCGCCACCGCCACCCAGAAGACCGTGGACGGCCCGAGCAACAAGGACTGGCGCGGCGGCCGCGGCATCCTGGAAAACATCATCCCCTCCTCCACCGGTGCCGCCAAGGCCGTGGGCGTGGTGATCCCCGAGCTCAACAAGAAGCTCACGGGCATGTCCTTCCGCGTGCCGACTTCTGACGTCTCCGTGGTGGACCTGACCGTCGAGCTCAACAAGGAAGCCGATTACAAGGAGATCTGCGCCGAGATGAAGGCCCAGAGCCAGGGCGCCCTCAAGGGCATCCTGGGCTACACCGAGGACAAGGTGGTCGCCACCGACTTCCGCGGCGAGACCTGCACTTCCGTGTTCGACGCCGATGCCGGCATCGCCCTGGACAAGACCTTCATCAAGGTCGTGTCCTGGTACGACAACGAGTGGGGCTACTCCAACAAGTGCCTGGAGATGGTCCGCGTGGTGGCCAAGTAAGCCAGCCTTGTTACCCGTATAAAGAAAACGCGCCTTCGGGCGCGTTTTTATTTGGGACTGGCTAGAAAGGTTGCCGCCGACAAGTTGCAGCTCATGTCGATAGCGCCGGGCAAGGTGTAAAGCCGAGGCGCTTCTCGAAAAGCGAACAGTCGGTAAAGCTGGTACTGCGAGGCATGGCGCTCCGAAGTCGCTTTTTCATTGCGGGTTACGAAGAACGGCGTATCTGCCCCATATTTCGTCGTCTTTACCTCAATCAGACGTTCAGCGCCTGTAGCCTCGAAGGAAAGAATGTCGTAGCCGGCATGGTCGCCGCGGACTTTGGCTGTATGCTCAATCTTCGCGGCCAAACTTTCTTTGCCTGCATGTATCAGCCGGGCGCGCTCAAAATTCAGAATAAACAACTCACCTGCATTTCCCAAGGAGCGATTTCTCGCTTCTCGCTCAATGTAATTGGTGGGCAGGCGAATGATCGGGACCGCAGGCTCAGAGACCGTCAACTCGTTTTGGCGTGACTTCGGCCGGTCCGTCAGGACCGCAAGAATGTCTTCAACTTCCGGAACAACAATGGGGCGATCAGCATCAGTCGCCGCAAGCGCGAACAAATCTGAAGTTTTGTCGAGACGGTTAGCCAAAACTTCAGCTAAAAGAGACTGGTAGTTAGCCAGTGGCTTGTAGCCATTGATGTAGGGAAAGCCGGCATCCAGCAAAGCGACGCTGATGTTGGCGTGCTTGAACTCAATGGACGCATCGGAGCGGCCTTGCAGCAAAGGCTTGAGTGCTTGCCGATGTGCCGTCTTGTTGTACGGCGTACCGGCAAGTTCGGATGCCAACATCGAGAGGTAATCCTCAACGATGGTCTCGACTTCGGCACGGCTCCAGTCAGCGTTGCTCATGTCGAAGGTGTTCTACGGATCAGCTCAAGTGCTTGCCGATCAGCCCCGCGATCTCGAACATCGTGACCTGGGCCTTGCCGAAGACGGGCTTGAGCTTGGCATCGGCCTTGATGCTGCGCTTGTCCTTGGGGTCCTGCAGGCCCTGGGCCTTGATGTAGTCCCAGAGCTTCTTGACCACCTCGGTGCGCGCCACGGGCTCGCTGCCGATCACCGCGGCGAGCTCCGCACTGGGCGTGAGGCCGGCGGCGGCCTTGCGCGGCTTCTTGGCAGCCGCGGTCTTGGTCGCAGCCTTCTTGGCCGGGGCCTTTTTCGCTGCGGTCTTGCCGGGGGCCGTCTTGGCCGCTGCACCGGTCTTGGCGGATGGGCCCTTGCGCGGGAACTTGGACGGTTCGAACTCGAAGCTCACCTTGCCTTCCTCGGCGTTCCAGGCCAGGAAGGCCTTGAAGGGGCGGCGGGTGCGCATGGAGACAAACTTGTCTAGCAGGTCGGTCTTGCCGGTTGCCAGCAACTTCTGCATCTGCTCGCGCTCGATGGGCTGCTGCAGGATGATCTGGCCGCTCTTGAAGTCGCAGCTCGGCGTGGGCTGGGCGGCGGTGGGCACGGCTTTTTCGCACAGATAGTTCTTGCCGTGCTCGTAGACCGAGCCGCCGCACTTGGGGCATTTGCCCAAAGCCTGCCGGTCGGAGAAGTCCACCAGCTCGCCGGTCTCGGCCTCGTCGTCCTTGCCGAAGTCGAACTCGAGTTTCCAGTTCTTCTCTTCCTCGCTGAACTTGAGGGCGATCTCGGCGGTGAAAGGCCAGCCGGCCTTGGAGCGGAAGCCCTCCAGCGGGCCGATCTTCTTGTCGCGCAGGAACTGCTCCACCTCGGCCAGCTCGAAGGCGCGACCGGCCGGGATCTTGGTGAAGGAGAAGCCGCAGCCCTCGGCCGCGCCCTTCTTGCCCGTGCAGGTGTAGCGGCGGTAGTTCTCTTTCACGATGCCGCCGCAGTTGGGACAGGGCGTGTTCAGCGTGGCGTAGTCGCCTGGAATGGTGTCGCGGTCGTATTCCTTGGCCTTCTTGACGATGTGCTCGGTCATGGCCGCGATCTCGCGCATGAACTCGGCACGCGATAGGCGGCCGTGCTCCATCTCCGAGAGCTTGAACTCCCAGCCGCCCGTGAGTTCGGGCTTGGAGAGCTCTTCCACGCCCAGGCCGCGCAACAGGGTCATGAGCTGGAAGGCCTTGGCCGTGGGGATGAGCTCGCGGCCTTCGCGCAGCATGTACTTCTCGTTCAGCAGGCCTTCGATGATGGCCGCGCGCGTGGCCGGCGTGCCCAGGCCCTTTTCGTGCATGGCTTCGCGCAGCTCGTCGTCCTCGATGAGCTTGCCCGCGCCCTCCATGGCCGAGAGCAGCGTGGCTTCGCTGTAGCGCGCCGGCGGGCGGGTCTTCAGCCCCTTGGGATCGACCGCGTTGGTTTTCACCCCCTCGCCAGCCGCCACGGGCACCAGCACCTTGCTGCTGCCTTCGCCCGGGGCCATTTCGTCCTCGGCTTCCTTGCCGTAGATGGCCAGCCAGCCCGGCTTGACCAGCACCTTGCCCTCGCTCTTGAAGTTGTGGCCGGCAGCGCTGGTGATGCGCGTGGTCACCTGGTACTCGGCGCTGGGGAAGAACACGGCCATGAAACGACGCGCCACCAGGTCGTAGAGCTTCTGCTCTGCCTCGGACAGGCCGCTGGGCGCCTGCAGCGTGGGGATGATGGCAAAGTGGTCGCTGACCTTGGCGTTGTCGAAGATGCGCTTGTTGGGCTTGACGTAGCCGCCCTTGAGAGCCGTGGCCGCGTGCGGGGCCAGGTGCTTGAGGCCTGAGTCGGCCAGCATGCCGAAAGTGTCCTTGGCTACGGCGAGGTAGTCCTCGGGCAGGTGGCGCGAATCGGTCCGCGGATAGGTCAGGGCCTTGTGGCGCTCGTACAGGCTTTGCGCAATGGACAGCGTAGTCTTGGCCGAGAAGCCGAATTTGCCGTTGGCTTCGCGCTGCAGGCTGGTCAGGTCGAACAGCATGGGCGAGGCCTGGGTGCTGGGCTTGCTTTCCTCGGTCACCGTCGCGGTCTGGCCACGCACGGCGTCGGCGATGGTCCGCGCTTCCTTTTCGCTCCAGACGCGGTCGGCCTTTTTCTCCGCGTCGTCCTCGTTCTTCTTCCACTTGGGGTCGAACCATTTGCCGGCGTATTCGCCCGCCTGAGCGCCGAAGCTGGCGTGGACTTCCCAGTAATCGCGGCTGATGAACTTGCGGATCTGCTCCTCGCGCTCCACGACCACGGCCAGCGTGGGCGTCTGCACGCGGCCCACGGTGGTCAGGAAGAAGCCGCCATCGCGCGAGTTGAAGGCAGTCATGGCCCGCGTGCCGTTGATGCCCACCAGCCAGTCGGCCTCGGAGCGGCTGCGCGCGGCGTCGGCCAGAGGCAGCATCTGCTTGTCGCTGCGCAGGTTCTCGAAGCCGTCACGGATGGCCTGGGGTGTCATGCTCTGCAGCCACAGACGTGAGACGGGCTTGCCCAGGGGTTTGGCGCCGCCGGCGTACTGCTCGATCAGGCGGAAGATCAGCTCGCCCTCGCGGCCCGCGTCACAGGCGTTGATGAGCTGGCTCACATCCTTGCGCTTGGCCAGCTTGACCACGGCGTTCAGACGCGTCTTGGTCTTGTCCACCGGTTTGAGGTCGAAGTGCGGCGGAATCACCGGCAGGTGGGTGAAGCTCCATTTGCCGCGCTTCACGTCGTACTGCTCGGGTGCCTGGATCTCGACCAGATGGCCCACGGCGCTGGAGACGACGTAGCTGTCGTTCTCGAAGTATTCGTCGTGCTTTTCGAACTTGCCGGCCACGGGCGTGAGCGCGCGCACGATGTCCTGCGCCACAGAGGGCTTTTCGGCAATGACCAGGGTCTTGCCCAAAGCGGCGGTTTTGGCGGCAGTGGCGCTTTTAGCGGGAGCAGAGCTTTTCATCTGACTACAATCCAGTTCTCACGCGCGCATACGCGCGCACACGCGGGCGCGCACACGCGCGCGCCCATA
>JAIERT010000325.1 GCA_019746735.1 Burkholderiaceae bacterium
GCCCCCCGGGCGGCGCCCGCCGCGCCACAGCGCCTCTCCGCCCCCGCAACCCCGGCGCCCGCGAAAACGCCGGCCAAGGCGGCCGGTGGGGATGACGGTGACTGGGAGACCTTCTAGGGCCTACTTGCCACTCTTGGCACGGGCCCGCGGATGGGCCGCGTCGTAGGCCCTGGCCAGGTGCTGGAAATCGAGTCGCGTGTAGACCTGGGTCGTGGCGATGTTGGCGTGACCCAGCAGCTCCTGCACCGCCCGCAGATCGCTGCTGGACTGCAGCACATGGCTCGCAAAGGAATGACGCAGCATGTGCGGATGTACCGGCGTGGCCAGGCCCGCCTGCAGGCTGCGCCGCTTGAGCCGCTGCCAGATGGACTGCGGCGTGAGCCGCGTGCCGTGGCGGCCGATGAAGAGCGCGGGCTGATCGGCAGGTACGCCGGCCTGCGCGCGCAGCGCCAGCCACTGCCTCAGGGCCGTCATGGCCGCGGCGCCCACGGGCACGCTGCGACGCTTGCTGCCCTTGCCCAGCACATGGGCCTCACCAGCCTGCAGGTCGATCCAGCCCCGGGCTGCTGAGCTGGCGTTCACATCCAGGCCGGTGAGCTCGCTCACGCGCAAGCCACTGCTGTAGAGCAGCTCGGTGATCGCCGCATCGCGTGCCTGCAGCCAGGGATCCTCGTTGTCGTCGCGGTGCGCCGCCAGCTGCACGGCATCGTCCACGCTCAGCGCCTTGGGCAGGGGCTTGGCGACCTTGGGGGCGCGCACATCCTGCACGGGGTTGCTGGCCACGCGGCCCTCGCGCCCGAGCCAGGCGTAGAAACCGCGCCAGCCCGACAGGATGAGGGCGATGCCGCGGCCGCTGCGGCCGCCACCGTGCATCTGCGCGATCCAGCGCCGCACGTGGGCGCTGTGCACCT
Organism: Burkholderiaceae bacterium; assembly: GCA_019746735.1. Classification (GTDB taxonomy): domain Bacteria; phylum Pseudomonadota; class Gammaproteobacteria; order Burkholderiales; family Burkholderiaceae_C; genus Hylemonella. The sequence goes on from JAIERT010000325.1 coordinate 912, forward strand.
GGGTCAGCCCCACGCCGGCCTGGGCCGCCAGCTCGCCGAGCTTGCGCAGGTCCAGCGCGTAGAGCTCGACCGTGCGCAGGGCCAGGCGTTTTTCCACCCGCACATGCTCCAGGTAGCGCTCGATCAGCTGCTGATCCTCGCTGCCGGGCTGTACGGGCGTGACCATGCTCACCTCAGGCGCGAAAGCGCGGCACTCGCCACCTCGGCGATGCGCGCCAGAAAGTCGGTACCCATGGTGCTGCTGTAGCGCTGCGCGTCGGGCGAAGCCAGCACGATCATGCCGAAGGCTGGACCGCTGTTACCCGCGTCCAGGGGACGCAGGGGCAGCAGGGCCAGCGAGATGGCCTGTGTGGGTTGCGGCAGCCATTGCGTGGCCTCGAAGCCCGCGTTGACGCCACAGAAGGGTTCATGCAGCGAGTCCGCCAGCAGGCGCGCGTCTTCGCTCACGCCCTGGGCCCAAGGCTCGGCGGCAAAGGCTTCGTCCACACCCCAGAGACGGATCGCCGTCTGGGGCACGGCGAACTGCAGCTGGATGGATTCGGCAATGGCGGCGGGGATCAGGTCCGCCTCTTCCACGAGGAAGAGATCGCGTGCCCAGCGCAGCATCTTGTCTGACAGCGCGAGGTTGTCGCCGCCATGGCGGATCATCTCCATGAGCCGGCCTTCGAGCATGCGGATCTTCTCGCGCAGCAACTCGGCCTGGCGCTCCTGCAGGCTCACCGTGCGGCGGCTGTGCGGGCTGATGAGGCAGATCTCGGCCAGCAGATCGGCCTGGCGCTCGAAGAAGGCGGGGTTGCCGCGCAGGTAGTTGGCGATGTCTTGTTCGGTCATGGCGGGGGTTTCACTTCAGATCGGGCAGGTCGACTTCGCCCTGGAACACGGTGGTGGCGGGGCCGGTCATGAGCACGGGGCTGTCGCCACCCGCCCATTCGATGGTCAGCACGCCACCGCGCGTCTGCACATCCACGCGCGCATCGAGCCGCCCCAGACGGATGCCGGCCACCACGGCGGCGCAGGCACCGGAGCCGCAGGCCAGGGTCTCGCCGGCACCGCGTTCCCACACGCGCAGCTTCACCCGCGCGCGGTCGACGATCTGCAGGTAACCGGCATTCACGCGGCGCGGGAAACGCGCATGGGTTTCGATCAGGGGGCCCTGGCTGCGCACGGGTGCGGACTCGACATCCGGGACCAGCTGCACCGCATGCGGATTGCCCATGGACAAGACGGCCAGCGGCAGCGTGGCGCCGTCAACCGCCACGGGCCAGGTCTGCCAGGCTCCATCGGCCACGGCCTGAAGGTCACTGGCATCAAAAGGTACGCGCTCCAGCGCGAAGATGGGCGCGCCCATGTCGACGGTGACACGCCCGTCGGGATTGAGGCGGGGCTCGATCACGCCGCCCAGGGTCTGCACGCGGATGCGGTCCTTGCCCGTGAGGCCGGCGTCGTGCACATAGCGGGCGAAACAGCGCGCGCCATTGCCGCACTGCTCGACCTCGCTGCCGTCGGCGTTGTGGATCACATACTCGAAATCGATGCCAGGCGCCGGCGCCGGACGCACGCTGAGGATCTGGTCGGCGCCGACGCCGAAGTGGCGGTCGGCCAGCCAGCGGTACTGGGCCAGGGTCAGGCCCCCGGGCACGCTGGGGCCGCGGGTCTCGTCAAGCACGACGAAGTCATTGCCCGCGCCCTGCATCTTGGTGAAGCGGATACGCATGGCCGCAAATTATCCGCCCAATCCCCGCGTATGCTGGAGGCCATCCACACCACCCCCTCCACCGACTCACGGGAAAACAACGATGCGACTGCCTGACTGGACCCCCGAACGCAAACCCCAGCCCACCGAACTCGTGGACGCCATCAAGGCGCGCCGCGGCGGCACGCTGATCAACCTGGACAAGGCCCTGCTCTGGAGCGAGCCGCTGGCGCGCGGCTGGAACACCTATCTGCGCGCCGTGCGTACCGAGCTGCCGACCAGCCGCAAGCTGCGCGAGCTCGGCATCTGCACCGTGGCCCTGCTGACCGGTGCGCACTACGAGTACCACCACCACGCGCCCGATTTCCTGGCCGCCGGCGGCAGCCAGGCCCAGCTCGATGCGCTGCAGGCCTTTGTGCGCCAGGATCCGCGCGGCGTTCCCGAGGCGGCGGTCCTGGACGAGCTCGACCGCCTGGTGATCCGCTACGCCGCGCAGATGACGCTGGACGTCAAGGTCAGCGACGAGGTCTTCGACGCCCTGCGCCGGCACTTCGACGAGACCGGCCTGGTCGAGCTCACGAGCGCCATCGCCACCTACAACATGGTGGCGCGCTTTCTCGTGGCCCTGCAGATCAGCCCGGAGAACTGAGGAGCTCAGTCCGGCTTGATGTCGTTGTCCTTGACGACCTTGGCCCAGATGTCCATCTGGCGCTCGATGAAGGCCTGGCCGGCCTGCGGCGTGCCACCCAGCACGTCAATGCCCTGCCCCGCCAGGCGCTGGGCCACGTCGGGGTTCTTCATGACCTTGTTGATGGCCTCGTTCATGCGCTGAACGATGGCCGGCGGCGTCTTGGCCGGGGCCAGCACGGCCCACCAGGCCGGGGCCTCGAAACCAGCAAAGCCGCTCTCGGCAATGGTCGGCACCTCGGGCAGCTGGCGTGCGCGCTGGCTGGTCGTCACCGCCAGCGGGCGCAGGCGCTTGCTGTCCACGTGCGGCTTGACGACGAAGACCGAACCGATGGCCAGCGGCACATGGCCGGCCACGGCATCGTTCATCAGCGGACCGCCGCCCTTGTAGGGCACGTGCACGAAGTTGAGGTTGTTGTTCTTGCCCAGCAGGGCCATGGCCAGATGGCCCAGGCTGCCCGAGCCGATGGTGCCGTAGCTCGCACCCTTGCCCGCCTTGGCCGCGGCCAGCACGTCGGCAAAGGTCTTGAATTCCGAGCCCACGGGCGTGGCCAGCACCATGGGCGAGGTGCCCACGACGATGACCGTGCTCAGGTCCTTGCGCGAGTCGAAGGGCAGATTGGGCATGAGGGCCGGATTGACGCCATGGGTGTCGAACACCACGGCAAAGGTGTAGCCGTCGGGCGCCGCGCCTGCCACCTGGGCGGCGCCGATGGAGCCCGAGGCGCCCCCCTTGTTCTCGACGATCACGTTCTGCCCCAGCTCCTGCTGCAGATAGGGTGCGAGCAGGCGCGAGACCTGGTCCACCGAGCCGCCGGGCGGAAACACCGCCACGAGCTTGATAGCCTGCCGGGCAGGCCAGTCCTGCGCCAGTGCCATGCCACTCAGGCCCAGGGTCGACGCGGCGAACAGCGCCAGGACGACGCGACGGAATCTTTGCTTGTGCATGCGGGTATCTCCTTTAGAGTTGGGCTTGTCCTCGCATGTTACGTTTCACACCCCGCATGTCCACCCCGCATCTACCCCTAGCCGGCCTGCAGGCCCGGCCTCCCTGGCAGCACGAGGCGCCCGTCGCCCTGCAGCCTCACGTGCTGCGCCTGACCGCGCCCAACCCCGGGCTCATGACCGGCCCCGGCACCAACAGCTACCTGGTGGGCTCGTCGGCGTCGGGCTGGCTGGTGGTCGACCCCGGGCCCCTGGAGCCCGCGCACATCGAGCGCCTGTGGCAGGCCGCGGGCGGCGATATCCGCCTCATCGTCTGCACCCATTCCCATGCGGACCACGCGCCGGCCGCCCGCCCGCTGCAGGCCCTGTGCACCGCGCGCAGCGGCCACACACCGCCCGTGCTGGGCCTGCCCTCTGCGCCCACGGCGAACGCCGTCAGCCAGTTCAGCCCGGACCGCGCGCTGGCCGACGGCGAGACACTCACGCTGCCCGACGCGACGGGGCAGGTGCGGCACCGTCTGCAGGTCATCCATACCCCGGGCCATGCGGCCAACCACCTCTGCCTGCTGCTGGCCAACGAAGCCGGCACGGGGCTGCTGTTTTCGGGCGACCATATCCTCAACGGCAGCACCACGGTCATCAACCCGCCGGACGGCAATATGACGGCCTACCTCGACGCGCTCGATGCGCTCGACGCCGCCTGCGCTCGCCAGGGCCTGGGCTACATCCTGCCGGCCCATGGCCATGTGATGGACCAGGCGCGCACGGTGATCGCCCAACTCAAGGCCCACCGCCTCGCCCGCGAAGCCAAGGTGCAGGCCGCCATGCAGGCCCGCCCCCAGGGCACCCTGGACGACTGGGTGGCGCTGGCCTATGACGATGTGCCCGCGGGCATCTGGCCCGTCGCCAAGCGCTCGCTGCTGGCCCATGTCGAGCGACTCCAGGCGCTGCAGGGATCGTCCCGATGACTGAATCTGTCCGACTGGCCAAGCGCCTGGCCGCCCTGCTGCCCTGCTCGCGCAGCGAAGCCGAGCGCTACATCGAAGGCGGCTGGGTCCGGGTGGACGGCCGCGTGGTCGAGGAACCGCAGTTCCGCGTGCTGCACGAAAAGGTCGAGCTCGACCCGCACGCGCGGCTCACGGAGCTGCCACCCGTGACGCTGCTGCTGCACAAGCCCGCGGACCACCCGGCACCCCTGTCCCTGCCGACGACGGCCAGCCACTGGAGCGCCGACCCCAGCGGGACGCGTGTGCTCAAGCGCCACTTCCACCAGCTCAGGCTCACCGTCCCGCTGGAGCCTGCGGCCAGCGGCCTGCTGGTCTACACACAGGACGGGCGCGTCGCACGCAAGCTCGGGGAAGAGGAGCGGCTGATCGAGGTGGAGGTGACCGTGGATGTCCAGGGCGAGGTCACAGCGGCCCAGCTGGCCCTGCTGATGCGGGAGACGGACACACGTGGCCAGCCCCTGCCCCCGCTCAAGGCCAGCCTCGGCAGCAGCGGCGAGGGTCGCAGCAAGCTGCGCCTGGCCATCAAGGGCGCCCACCCCGGCCTGATCGCCTACGTCTGCGAACGCGCCGGCCTGCAGATCCTGGCCATGAAGCGCATCCGCATCGGCCGCGTGTCCATGGGTCCGCTGCCTCCCGGGCAATGGCGCTACCTGCAGGCTCACGAACGCTTTTAGGTTCCGTTTACTCAACGGGGCGCGCTGCTAAACTGCCGCCGCAACGACATCACCGGGAGGCAGAGGGTATGGACAGCAGGACGCAACGTCACGGCATAGCCGCCTACCGCTTACGCTTTTCCGGGACGGGCGGCGAGTACTTCCGGGTCTGGATCGTCAATCTGCTGCTATCCATCGTCACGCTGGGCCTGTACACGCCGTGGGCGCGGCGACGCACCGCGCGCTGGTTCTACGACCACACCCTGATCGCCAGCAGCCCGCTGGAATTCACGGCGCCGCTGCGCAAGATGGTGTTCAGCTTCATCCTCTTCGCCCTGCTCTACCTGGCCTACCAGATCGCCGCCGAGACCGGGCAGGACACCATGGTGCTGTTCTTCATCGTCGCAGCAGCCGCGCTGGCCCCCTACATCTGGGGCAGCGCCATGCGCTTTCGCCTGGCCAGCACGCGCTGGCGCGGTCTGCAGCTGCACTTCGCGGCCCGCTGGAAAGACGTGTATCTGGCGAGCTGGCCCATCTTCGTGATGGCCGCGCTCTGGATCGCGATCAGTTTCGGCCTCGAGATGCTGGCCGCCGATCTGGGCGCGCCCCCGGTGCGCAAGCCGCGCGGCATCCAGTTCCCGGTCGTGAGCCTGCCCATGTGGGGTCTGATCGCCCTGGGCGTGGCCGTCAGCCTGCTGTGCATCATTCGCGTCGAGTTCAACTACAAGAGCCTGCTGGTGCTGCGCGCCGGCATCGGCAAGCAGCGCGGGCGCTGGAAACCGGTCTACAGCGACTTCGTACGCATCTGGGGCGCCACCATCGCCGTGCTGCTGGCCGGCATCGCGCTGATCCTGGCCCTGGGGGCCGGGGCACTCTACACCCTGCAGGCCCTGTTCAGCACCGCCCGTGGCCCGGCCATGTTCATGCTGATCCTCGTGACCGTGCTCTTCGTCTTCCTCGGCCTGGTCCTGGTCTCGGCGCCAGCACGCGCCTACCGCGAGGCCCGCATGTTCAAGCTGATCTGGAGCAATGTGGGCCTGAGCCAGATCGCACGCTTCAAATGCGACCTCAGGCACTGGC
>JAIERT010000157.1 GCA_019746735.1 Burkholderiaceae bacterium
GTAAGGTGGCCGGTGGTGCGCGTAGGCTACGGTTGGCCTGGCCCGGAGGTGCTGCTGTCGCTCTTGCCGGAAATCAAAAAGGATTATACCCGGCAAACCCGGAAATTCAATGCCGGCGCGGCCTGGCGGGGGTCATTGCGGGACGATGCTGCCTGTTTCAAGGGCCAGGCGGCGGGCCTGGAGCTCGCGGTAGCGGGCCAGGGCTGCGGGGTCCAGCCGCGCGGCGGCGATGGCCTCGGTCTCCTCGGCCTTGAGCTGGTCGATCAGCATGCGCTTGAGCAGGTTGCGCAGTTCCGCGAGGGCTTCGCCGTGGTCGTCGGTGGCGGCGATGTCGGAGCCCAGCATCAGCCTGTCGGCCAGGGCCTGGGCCGGGTGCTCGCGCAGCGCCTCGCGCAGCACGGCCCAGGGCTGGGGGCCGTGTTCGTGCAGCTGGGCCTCGAGCCAGCTCAGCAGCTCGCCATGGGCGCCGGGTAGAGCACAGAGCAGTCCATGCTCCTCGCCCGAGATCTGGTCCCAGAGCTGGCTGTGCGCCAGCAGCAGACGGGTGGCATGGTCCGCCCGGTTGACGGGCTGGGCCCGGCCGGCCAGACGGCTGGTGGCCGGGCGGGGTCGCCAGCCGTTGCCGGACTCGCCAGCGGGGGCTGGGCCACGCTCCGCGTTGCGGGCACCACCACGGGCGGGGGTGCCCGCCCAGAGGCTGCCCAGTTCCTGCGCGTCCAGCTGCACCAGGCCGGCGATCTCCCCCAGCAGCTGGCGCTTGAGCGCGCCGTCGGGCAGGGCGCTCCACAAGGGCTTGGCGTTGCTGGCCAGTCGGGCGCGGCCTTCGGCCGTGGCCAGGTCACAGCCCTCGCGGGCCGATTCGATGAGGAAGCGGCTCAGGGGCACGGCCTCGCTCACGCAACGCGCGAAGGCTTCCTTGCCGAACTCGCGGATGTAGCTGTCGGGGTCGTGCTCGGCCGGCAGGAAGAGAAACTTGACCGTGCGCACGTCGGTGGCATAGGGCAGGGCGCCGTCGAGCGCACGGCGTGCCGCGCGGCGGCCGGCGGCGTCGCCGTCGAAGCTGAAGACGACCGCGTCGGTGAAGCGGAAGAGCTTCTGCACATGATCCGTGGTGCAGGCGGTGCCCAGCGTGGCCACGGCATTGGGAAAGCCCAGCTGGGCCAGGGCCACCACGTCCATATAGCCTTCGGTGACCAGCACATAAGCCGCGTCGCGGATGGCGTTGCGCGCCTCGAAGAGGCCGTAGAGCTCATGGCCCTTGCTGAAGACCGGGGTCTCGGGCGAGTTCAGGTACTTGGGTTTCTCGTCACCGAGCACGCGGCCGCCAAAGCCTATGCATTCGCCCTTGACGTTGCGGATGGGGAACATGATGCGATCGCGGAAGCGGTCGTAGCGCTTGCCGTCACCGCCGTCCTCGCCCTCGCTGGCGATCACCAGGCCAGACTCCGCGAGCAGCGGGTCATCGTAGTTCGGGAACACGCTGGCCAGGCCGCGCCAGCCTTCGGGCGCATAGCCCAGGCCGAAGGCCTTGGCGACCTCGCCCGAGAGGCCGCGGCGCTTGAGGTAGTCCACGGCGCGTGGCGAGTTCTTGAGCTGCTTGCGCCAGGCTTCGCCGGCCTTCTCCAGCACGTCGGAGAGCGTGGCCTGTTTCTGGCGCTGCTCGGCCGCGCGCGCGCGGTCCTGCGGGCTGGCCTCGTCCTCGGGCACCTGCAGGCCGTAATGCTGCGCCAGATCGCGCACCGCCTCGATGAAGCTCATGCCCGTCTGCTCCATCAGGAAGTTGATCGCATCACCATGCTTGCCGCAGCCGAAGCAGTGGTAGAACTGCTTGGTCGGGCTGACCGTGAAGGACGGCGACTTCTCCGCATGGAAGGGGCACAGGCCCATGAAATTGGCGCCGCCCTTCTTGAGCTGCACGGTTCGGCCGACGATCTCGACGACGTCGGCGCGCGCAAGCAACTCTTGGATGAAGGACTGGGGGATGGCCATGGTATGGCCTCGATTGTAGGGAGTCAGTCGCCCTTGACCACGCCCTCGCGCCGCGGGTCGGCGCCGCCGTAGAGTCCCTTGCCGCGCACCTGGATGGCCTGCAGGCCGCTGGTGAGGGCCTGCTCGCGGACCGTGTGCCCGCGCTGGCGCAGGGCGCGCACGGTGGCCGCCGGGAAGCCGCCCTCCTCCAGCAGCACAGGCCCGCCAAAGGATGCGAAATTCGGCAGGCTGATGGCCTGCTGCACGTCCAGATCCCAGTGCAGCACGCCGTACAGCAGCTTGCCGGTGTAATGGATGATGTAGGCGCCCCCGGGGCTGCCGCCACTGAGCAGGAATTCGCCGCGCGGACGCTCGAAGACCAGCAGCGGCGTCATGGACGAGCGCGGGCGCTTGCGGGGCTCCACACGGTTGGCGATCGGTGCACCCGAATCACTGCGTGGCACGAAGCTGAAGTCGGTCAGCTGGTTGTTGAGCAGGAAGCCACCCGAGAGTCCCTGGCCGCGGTTGACCATGAGGCGGGCGCCCCAGGCGGCCTCGATGCTGCTCGTCATGGCCAGGGCGCGGCCCTGGCCGTCGACGATGCTGATGTGGCTGGTGCCGTACTCGGGCTGCTCGGGCATGGGGGCGCGGCTCTGCTGCACGCCGGCCGGGATCCCGGCCGGGGCTTCGGGCATGCGCTTGCCGCCCGGACCGCTGGCGATCAGCCTGGCCCTTGCGGCCAGGTAGTCCTCGTCGAGCAGGCTCATCCAGTTCGGCCCGGGTGCAGGTACGTAATCAGGGTCGGCCACATAGAGCGCGCGATCGGCGAAGGCCAGGCGTGCGGCTTCGGCGTAGAGGTGCAGCCAGTCCGGCCCGGGAACCAGGCCAGCCCGGCTGCTTTGCGGCCGGATTCGGGACGCCGGCGTGTGTGCCAGCAGGCCCAGGATCTGCCCCACTGCCAGGGTGCCGGAGCTGGGCGGCGGCATGCCGCAGACACGCACATCGCGCGGACGTGTCCGTGTCTTTCCCTTCAGGGGCGTCAGCGGTTGCGCGCTGTGGACGAAGCACAGAGGCGCGCGCACCGCGACCTCGTACTCCGCCAGATCGGTCAGGCTCAGGCGGCCCGGCTGGAGCGGATGCTCGCGCACCTTGCGCACGATGGCTTCGGCCACCTCGCCCCGGTATAAGGCCTCACTGCCTTCGGCGGCGATGCGTCGCAGCATGACGGCGAGCTCGGGGTTGGTGAGCACATGGCCCACGGGCCAGGGGCGGCCCTGCACATCGTAGTAGTGTGCCGCGGCCACCGGGTCTTTTTGCAAGGCCGGCGCTTGCGCCAGCAAGGCATGCAGACGCGGGCTGACGGCAAATCCCTGCTCGGCCAGATGGATCGCCGGTTCGAACAGACGGGCCCAGGGCAGCTTGCCGTGCTGGCGGTGGGCCAGCTCCAGCATGCGCAAGACCCCCGGCGTGCCCACCGAGCGTCCGCTCTGGACCGCATCCTGGAAAGTCAGGGGCTGGCCCTGGGTATCGAGGAAGAGGTTTTCGTCCGCCTCACCAGGCGCGGTCTCGCGACCGTCATAGGCTTCGGTGATCCTGCCGTCATGGTGCAGCAGAAAGGCACCGCCGCCGATGCCGCTGGACTGCGGCTCGACCAGGGTGAGCACCATCTGCACCGCAACCGCCGCGTCGATGGCACTGCCGCCTTCCTTGAGCATGCGGTAGCCCGCGTCCACCGCGAGTGGATGGGCCGCGGCCACGGCGAACTTGCGGCTGGACCAGCCGGGCTTGGCCTTGCGGCCACTGGCCGCCTCGGGCTGCAGCGGTGCACCGTGGGGTGCAGGCGATTTCGCGCCCGCCGGCCCGCCCGCCAGCAGCGCTGCCGTCAGCAGCGTGAGCAGGGGGAGGTGCGAGGGGCGATGCATGGCTGGCCCAGGCTCAGCGCGGGGCGAGGCGGATGGCGCCATCGAGGCGGATCACCTCGCCGTTGAGCATGTCGTTCTCGATGATGTGCCGTGCCAGCTTGGCGTAGTCCTCCGGCGTACCCAAGCGGCTGGGGAAGGGCACGCTGGCGGCCAGCGCGTCCTGCACCTCCTGCGGCATGCCGAAGAGCATCGGGGTGCCGAAGATGCCGGGGGCGATGGTCATGTTGCGGATGCCGTTGCGCGCCAGGTCGCGTGCGATCGGCAGCGTCATGCCCACCACGCCGCCCTTGGAGGCGCTGTAGGCGGCCTGGCCGATCTGCCCGTCGTAGGCCGCCACGCTGGCGGTGGAGATCAGCACGCCTCGCTCCCCCGTGGCCTCGGGTTCGTTTCGGCTCATGGCTTCGGCGGCCAGGCGGATCATGTTGAAGCTGCCGATGAGGTTGACCGTGATGGTCTTGCTGAAAAGGGCGAGGCTGTGCGCGCCGCTCTTGCCCACGGTCTTCTCGGCCGGGGCAATGCCCGCGCAGTTGACCAGGCCCACGAGCTTGCCCAGGGATACGGCCTTGGCCACCACGGCCTGGCCATCGGCTTCCTGGCTCACATCGCATTTGACGAAGGCACCGCCGATCTCCTTGGCCACGGTCTCGCCGCGTTCGACCTGCAGGTCGGCGATGACGACCTTGCCGCCCTGTGCCGCGAGCATGCGGGCCGTGCCTTCGCCCAGTCCCGAAGCGCCACCGGTGACGATGAATACCTTACCTGCGATCTGCATGAAATTCTCCTGTGATTGACGTTGACGTAAACGTCAATTATGGGCCCGGGACTGCGTGCGAGGCACAGTCTGCCATGTCCCCGCCGAAGGCCATCGTTTTTGCTGCTATACTCGCGATCTCGAACAAATTCTCAGGCGCGTAGCTCAGCTGGTTAGAGCACCACCTTGACATGGTGGGGGTCGTTGGTTCGAGTCCAATCGCGCCTACCAATCCCTCTCTCTTTTCACCGGGTGCCATGCCCCCTCAGGGTAAACCTTGGGGCATGGCCCCAAGGCACTTCCTAGAATGTGTTGCGGCGCAATGCATGGAAGCCGACGTGAGGACCGAGGAGAGGAGATCCGGTATGAAGGAAAAAAAGGCTGAGGATGCTGCAGGCGTCGAACGGGTGATCAAGAAATACCCCAACCGCCGTCTTTACGACACCCAGACCTCGAGCTACATCACGCTGGCCGAGATCAAGCAGCTGGTAATGGACAACGCCACCTTCGTAGTGCGCGACGCGAAGAGTGGCGAAGACCTCACGCGCAGCATCCTGCTGCAGATCATCCTGGAAGAGGAAGCGGGCGGCACGCCCATGTTCAGCACCTCGGTGCTGGCCAACATCATCCGCTTCTACGGCCACGCCATGCAGGGCTTCATGGGGGGCTACCTGGAGAAGAACATCCAGACCCTGCAGGAGCTGCAGACCCGCATGACCGAGCAATCGCAAGGTCTGACGCCCGAGATGTGGAACCAGTTCATGACCATGCAGGCGCCCATGATGCAGGGCCTGGTCGCGCAGAACCTCGAGCAGTCCAAGAATCTCTACCTGCAGATGCAGGAACAGATGCAGAAGCAGACCGAGCAGATGCTGGAGACCTTCGGGCTCAAGCGCTGAAGCCTTGGCAGCGCGCCCCGCTTGGGGCGACAATGGCGGCATGAGCAGTCGCACCCCCCTGCGCATCGGCCTCTCGGCCCGCATCTTTCATCCCGAACCCGGTGCCAGCGGCATCAAGACCAAGACCCTGCTGGTGTACGAGCAGAGCGTGGCCCAGTGGGCCATGTCGCGCGATGTGCTGCTGCTCATGGTGCCCTCGGTGGTGCAGGGCGGTGAGCTGATGCGCAGCAACATCCGGCTGCGCGACTATGCGCAGTACCTCGACGGTCTCATCCTGCAGGGTGGCGCCGACGTGAGCCCGCGTGCCTATGGTGAGGAGCCGCTGCGACCCGAATGGAGCGGCGACCCGGTGCGCGACGCCTATGAACTGGAACTGGTGCACGAGTTCATGGAGGCGGGCAAGCCCATCCTGGGCATCTGCCGTGGCATGCAGTTGCTCAACGTGGCCCTCGGGGGCTCGCTCTACCAGGACTTGCGGACCCAGCGTCCGGACACGCACGACCACGAAAGCGGCCATTACGACCAGCATGTGCACCGCGTGAGCTTTGCCGACGATGGACTGATGCGCGGCTGGTTTGGCGACCGGCCGGACGGGCGGGTCGTGTCCATCCACCACCAGGGGGTCCATCGGCTGGGACGCGACGTGGCGGTGGAGGCGCTGAGCAGCGACGACGGCGTGATCGAGGCCATACGCTGGAATGGCGGCAGCTTCGTCTGTGGCGTGCAATGGCACCCCGAGTTTCACAGCCAGGCCGGCGATGACCTGCTGGACTGCTCGCCCCTGCTCGAGGCTTTTCTGGCCGCAGCGCAAAGCCGCCTGCCCGATCTATGAACGCCCGCTTATCCCGGGCCGCAAGGAATACTGGGACAATAGCGACCATGAGTGAAGTTTTGTCCCCGGCTGCCGCGACGCAGCCCCCCAAGGTCGGTTTTGTCAGTCTGGGCTGCCCCAAGGCGCTGACCGATTCCGAGCTGATCCTCACGCAGCTCAGCGCCGAGGGTTACCAGACCTCCAAGACCTTCCAGGGTGCGGATCTGGTGATCGTGAACACCTGCGGTTTCATCGACGACGCCGTCAAGGAAAGTCTCGACACCATCGGTGAGGCCCTGGCCGAGAACGGCAAGGTCATCGTGACCGGCTGCCTGGGCGCCAAGACGGGTGAGGGGGGCGGCAACCTGGTCAAGGAGATGCACCCCAGCGTCCTGGCCGTGACCGGTCCGCATGCCACGCAGGAGGTGATGGATGCGGTGCATGCCCACCTGCCCAAGCCGCACGATCCCTTCATCGACCTGGTGCCGGGCGCCTTCGGCGAGGCCGGGCTCAAGCTCACGCCGCGCCACTACGCCTACCTGAAGATCAGCGAGGGCTGCAATCACCGCTGCACCTTCTGCATCATCCCCTCCATGCGCGGGGACCTCGTGTCGCGCCCGGTCGGTGATGTGCTCAAGGA
>JAIERT010000218.1 GCA_019746735.1 Burkholderiaceae bacterium
GACATGTACGCGTCCATCCTGTCCGCCGGGGTGCTGGGCTATGCGCTCAACATCCTCTTCCTCGTCGTCGAACGACGTATCGTGCACTGGAGCGGTCGATGAGGATGGCTCCCCCCCGTAGCGGCCTGACGGCCGCCTCCCCCTCAAGGGGGCGACACCAGCATCCCGGCAAGGCCGGTTCTGCGGCGTCCCTGATCAAAGCACTGGGAGACTGAGATGTCTGCTGTACTGAATGCACCTGTCGTTGCGGACATACCTGTGCCGCCGTTTCGCCCCGGCCCGGCCGGCACCCACATCACCATTCGCGGCCTCACCAAGTACTTCGCGGGTTGGCCGCTGTACGAGAACTTCGACCTTGACATCCCCAAGGGCAAGATCGTCTCGGTCTTCGGGCCCAACGGTTGCGGCAAGTCGACGCTGATCAACATGATCGCGGGCCTGGTCCCCATCGACAGCGGCGAGATCCTGTTCGACGGCAAGTCGCTCAAGGACACCAAGATCGGCTACGTTTTCCAGAACTACCGCGAGGCCTTGTTTCCCTGGATGCGCACCATCGACAACATCGCCTACCCGCTCAAGCTCGAAGGCAAGAGCAAGGCCGAGGTCGACCGGCGCATGCAGGAACTGGTGGCCAGCTTCGACGTCAAGTTCGACCTCAACCGCTATCCCTACGAGCTCTCGGGCGGGCAGCAGCAGACGGCGTCCATCATGCGCGCCCTGGCGTCCAAGCCCGAGGTGCTGTTCCTGGACGAGCCCTTCTCGGCGCTGGACTTCGAGATGACGCTGTTCATCCGCGAGAAGCTGCAGGAGGTCTTCATGCAGACCGGCACCACCATGCTGCTGGTCTCGCACGACCTGGAGGAGGCGGTCTACCTGGCCGACCAGATCCTGCTGCTGACCAAGCGTCCGACCAAGGTGGCCGAGATCCTGGACTACAGCGACCCGCGTCCGCGCACGGTCGAAACCCTGTCCACGCCGAGCTTCGTGGCCGCCAAGAAGCGCAGCCTGGAGATCTTCCAGCGCGAAGTACGCCGCTAGGGGCTGCTCATGAGCGAAGCCGAAGCCCTGAGCTATGTGATCGCCAGCGCCACGGCGCTGCAGCTGCCGCTGGACGCGGCCCAGGCGCAGCGCGTGGCTGGGCATCTGCAGCGCACCTCCGCCATGGCCGCGCCGCTCATGAAACTGCCGCTGACGCCCGACGCGGAATTGGCCGAAATCTACCGCCCGGCGCCGCCGCGGGCGCGGGACTGAGGCCCATGAGCGGGCACAGCTTGCGATCCCATGACATGGCGCGGGCCATCGCGGCCGGTGAGCTCAGTGCCGTCGAGGCGCTGGAGCAGAGCATTGCCTGCATCGTGGCCACCGACGGCCGCGTCAACGCCTTCACGGCCAAGACCTATGCGCGTGCGCGGACCGAGGCCGCCGCCATCGACGCTCGGCGTGCGCGTGGCGAGGCATTGCCGCCGCTGGCGGGTGTGCCTTATGCGGTGAAGAACCTCTTCGACATCGCGGGCGAGGTCACGCTGGCGGGATCGAAGATCAACCGCAGCCACCCGCCTGCCACCGAGGACGCCGTGCTGGTGCACCGCATGCAGGCGGCCGGCGCCGTGCTCGTGGGCGCGCTCAATATGGACGAGTACGCCTACGGTTTCACCACCGAGAACACGCATTTCGGTCCCTGCCACAACCCGCACGACACCCGCCGCATCGCGGGCGGCTCCTCGGGCGGCTCCGCTGCGGCGGTCGCGGCCGGCCAGGTGCCGCTGGCCCTGGGCTCGGACACCAACGGCTCCATCCGTGTGCCGTCCTCGCTCTGCGGGGTCTGGGGCCTCAAGCCGACCTTCGGCCGGCTCTCGCGCCGGGGCAGCTACCCTTTTGTGCACAGCATCGACCACCTCGGCCCCTTCGCGGATTCAGTCGAAGGCCTGTCCCTGGCCTACGACGCCCTGCAGTTCCCCGACACGCTGGACCCGGGCTGCCATGCCTTGCGCGTCGAGCCTGCGACGCCAGCGCTGGGGCAGGGTGTCGAGGGCTTGCGTGTCGGCATCCTGGGCGGCTACTTTCACGAGCACGCCACCACACCGGCGCGAGAGGCGGTGCGCCTGGCCGCCCAGGCCCTGGGCACGCACGAGGTGGTGGAGTGGCCTGACACGGCACTGGCACGCGCGGCCGCCTTCATCATCACCGCCAGTGAAGGCGGCAGCCTGCACCTGCCCGATCTGCGCCGCCGCGCCCAGGATTTCGAGCCGCTGTCGGTCGACCGATTCATCGCCGGTGCGCTGCAGCCCGCGGCCTGGTACCTGCAGGCGCAGCGCTTTCGCCGCGCGTACCGCGACAAGGTCAACGCGCTGTTCACGCAGTGGGACGTGCTGCTGGCGCCGGCCACGCCGGTGGCCGCGCCGCTGATCGGTACCGAGTGGCTGGATATCAACGGCCAGCGCCAGCCCTGCCGCCCAGCCCTGGGCCTGCTGACCCAGCCCATCTCCTTCGCCGGCTGCCCGGTGGTGGCCGCGCCGCTCTGGCCCGAGGGCACGGGGGGCCTCCCCATCGGCGTGCAGCTGATCGCCGCGCCCTGGCGAGAAGACCTGGCCCTGCGTGCGGCGGCCGCGCTGCAGCAGGTAGGGGTCGCTGGCCTCAAGGCGGCAGGCTGTTAGGACCACGCCCATGGACACCGTCGCACGCCCCCGCCGCCCGGTCACCGTCACGAGCGAGCCCGCGCACCGCTCGCGCGCTGAGCTCGTCTACGCCCAGCTCAAGCAGGACGTGGCCGACTTCAAGCTCGTGCCTGGCGACCGCTTCACGGAGAACGAGCTCAGCGAACGCCTGGGCGTCTCGCGCACGCCGGTGCGCGAAGCCCTGCTGCGCCTGCAGCAGGAGGGCTGGGTGGAGGTGCTGTTTCGCAACGGCTGGCGTGTGCTGCCCTTCGACTTCGACCAGTTCGAGCAGCTCTACGATCTGCGCATGGTGCTGGAGACCGCCGCCGTACAGCGCCTCTGTGCGGATGACGTGCATGTGGACAGCGCGCTGCTCGACCGCATCGCCGCCATCTGGCTGGTGCCGGTGACCGCACGCAGCAGCGATGTGAAGCAAGTGGCGCAGTGGGACGAGGAGTTCCACTGCAGCCTGGTGGCGGCGGCGGGCAACGCCGAGATGACGCGCGTGCACCGCGACGTGACCGAACGCATCCGCATCATCCGCCGGCTGGATTTCACCCAGCAGGCGCGCATCGCCGCCACCTACGAAGAACACGGCAAGATCCTGCGCGCCATCCAGCGCAAGCGCAGCGACCAGGCCGCACTGTTGCTGCGCGCCCACATCCAGACCAGCCAGACCGAGGTGCGCAAGATCACGCTGCACCAGGTGCATCTGGCCCGCCAACCCGGCTGAGCGCGGCCCCAGCCGGGCACCGACCCGGATTTCTCGAAAAGCGGGCGAGGACTTACACTGCCAGCCGGTCCAACAAATCCTGCGCCCACGCCCACCATGAAGCGCCATCGCCTGTTCAACAGCATCGTCACGCGTCTGCTGGTGCTGGGCCTGGGCATCGTGGTGCTGACCATGGGCGTGCTCTACGCCACGCTGACGCGCTTCATGCGCGAGGACATGGCCTCGGTGGTGGCCAGCCAGCAGCTCGCGCTGGCCCGCTACGTCGCCAGCGATGTGGACCAGAAGATCGTCGAGCGCATCCTGCTGTTGGAGCAGCTTGCTGTCACGCTGCCCGCGCCGCTGCTGCGTCAGCCGCCCGGCCTGCAGCGCTGGCTGCAGCAGCGCTACGAGATGCAGCCGCTCTTCAAAGGCGGCATCTTCATCGCCGACGCGCGCGGGGTGGCCCGTGCCGACTCTCCCGTACTGCCCGGCCGGCTGGGTGCCAACTACGCCGACCGTGATTACATCCAGGGCGCCCTGCAGGGCCGCATCACGGTGGGCAAGGCCATCATCGGCCGCGCGGTGCCCGAGCCCATCGTGCCGATCGCCGTGCCCATCCGCGATGCGCGTGGCGTGGTCGTGGGCGCGCTGGCCGGCATCACGCCGCTGTCCGACCCGGGTTTTCTGGACCTGCTGCTGCAAAGCCGCATCGGTACGGCCAGCGGCGGACTGCTGCTGATCTCGCCGCGGGACGGCATCTTCGTGGCCTCGTCCCAGCCCGACATGGTCCTCAAGCCCACGCCGCCACCCGGCGTCAATCCCCTGCACGACCGCGCCATGGCTGGCTACCGCGGCACCGGCATCACCGTGAACGCCAAGGGCGTGGAGGAGATCAGCGCCATGGTCTCGGTGCCCAGCGCCGACTGGTTCGTGGTGGCGCGCCTGCCCACCCACGTGGCCTTCGCTTCCGTGCAGAGCACGCAGCGCTTCCTGCTCAAGGCCTTCGCGCTGGTGCTGCTGGCCTATGTGCTCTGTTCCGCGCTGGGCCTGTTCCTGCTGTTCCGGCCGGTGTTCAATGCGGCGGCGCACGCGCGCCGCATGAGCCGCGGGCGCGGGCCTTTTGCGCCGCTGCCGGTGGCACGCCGCGACGAGATCGGCTACCTGATCATGGCCTTCAACCGCCTGCTGGCGCGCTTCAATGACAAGCAGGCCGAACTCGCGCGCATGGCGCATTACGACGCCCTGACCGGGCTGCCCAACCGTGCCTTGCTCTACGACCGGTTGCAGCAGGTGCTGGCGCAGGCGCGCCGGCGCGGCTCGCAGGTGGGGCTGCTCTACATGGACCTGGACGACTTCAAGCGCATCAACGACACCCAGGGCCACGAGGCCGGTGACGAGGCGCTGCGCCAGACCGCGGGCCGCTTCAGCGCCATCGTGCGCGAGACCGACACCCTGGCGCGCGTGGGCGGCGACGAGTTCGTGCTGCTGCTGGCCGATCTCGAAGGCGACGCCGAGGCCGCGGTGCTGCGCGTGGCACAGAAGTACATCGAGGCCCTGGAAACGCCCCTGCAGATCGCGGGCATGGACTGTCATCTTGGGGTGTCCATCGGCATCGCCCTGGGCGAGGGCGAGCAAACCGCCGATGCGCTCATGCAGGCGGCCGATCAGGCCATGTACCGCGCCAAGGCGGCCGGGCGCAACCAGCACGAGCTGGTGCGCGTCGCGGAGGCTGGCCACCCCGCGCTGCTGGACCGCTGAACCGTAACCCAGACCGGGTACGCTGTCCGGCGTATGGTGCGCCGACCTCGTGGCAGGCAGAGTGCTGCCGTGCCCCGACATCTCCTGCTTGCCCTCTGCTTGCCGCTGCAGCTGGCGGGCGCCGTGTACGCGCAGGAACTGGCGACCCTCTCCACCGTGGAGGTGCGCAGCCGGGTGGAAAACCGCGAGGGCATCGCCGCCGCTGCGAGTGAAGGCGTGGTCTCGGGCGAGCGCCTGGCCAGCGTGCCCCTGCTGCGGCCGGCCGAGGCGCTGGAGATGGTGCCCGGGCTCATCGTCACCCAGCACGCGGGCGACGGCAAGGCCAACCAGTATTTCCTGCGCGGCTACAACTTGGACCACGGCACCGACTTCGCCACCTATGTGAATGGCATGCCCGTCAACATGCCCAGCCATGCGCATGGCCAGGGCTATACCGATCTCAACTTCCTCATCCCCGAGCTGATCGAGCGCATCGATTACCGCAAGGGCCCGTACCACGCCGAGGAGGGCGACTTTTCTTCGGCCGGGGCGGTGCGCATCGATTACGCGCGTGCGCTCGGCGGCAGCCTGGCCCAGCTCACCCTGGGCCGGCGCGGTCACGCGCGCACGCTGCTTGCCGGTTCGCCGCAGCAGGGCGAGGGCCGCCTGCTCTATGCCCTGGAGCTGTACCACAACGACGGCCCCTGGCAGGTGCCAGAAAACTACCGCAAGCTCAA
Organism: Burkholderiaceae bacterium; assembly: GCA_019746735.1. GTDB lineage: Bacteria > Pseudomonadota > Gammaproteobacteria > Burkholderiales > Burkholderiaceae_C > Hylemonella. The sequence goes on from JAIERT010000218.1 coordinate 5,841, forward strand.
CGGCATGCTGCGCTACAGCGAGGGCACGCGCGACGACGGCCTTGCGTTGAGCGCCATGGCCTACAGCGGGCGCTGGACCTCGACCGATCAGGTGCCCGAGCGCGCCGTGCAAAGCGGCCAGCTGGACCGCTACGGCAGCCTGGACCCCACGGCCGGCGGCATCAGCTCACGCTACAGCCTCTCGGCCGAGTGGGCGCGGCGCACGCAGGACACGCAGCGCCGTGCCACGGTCTGGGCGCTGCAGAGCGCGCTGGACCTCTGGTCCAACTTCCAGTACTGCGAGAACGACATCGCCCGCAGCGGCACCTGCAACACGGGTGACCAGTTCCAGCAGAGCGAGCGCCGGCGCGCCGCGGGTGTTGCCGCATCGCACGCGCAGGTCGGCACCCTGGGCGGCTACGAGGCCATCCACACCGTGGGCGTGCAGGGGCGGGTCGACCAGCTCAGCCCCGTGGGGCTGTACAACAGCCAGAACCGCACAGTCTGGAACACGGTGCGTGAAGACCGTCTGCGCCAGACCAGCCTGGGCCTGTGGGCGCAGAGCGAGCTGCGGCTCACGCCCTGGCTGCGCAGCATCGCGGGCCTGCGTGGTGACTTCTATCAGTTCCGGGTGAATTCCAGCCTGCCGCAGAACTCGGCCCGCGCTTCCGACCAGATGCTCAGCCCCAAGCTTGCGCTGGTCTTCGGGCCCTGGCGCAAGGCCGAGCTCTATCTCAACTATGGCCAGGGCTTCCATTCCAACGACGCCCGCGGGACCACCATCACCGTAGACCCGGCCGACCCGTCCACGCCGGTGCAGCGCGTGAATCCGCTGGTGCGCACGCGCGGCAGCGAGATCGGCCTGCGCGCCGAGCCCATGCGCGGCTGGACCACCACCGTCGCCTTGTGGCAGCTGCGGGCCGACTCCGAGCTGCTCTTCGTGGGCGACGCCGGCACGACCGAGGCCTCGCGTCCCTCGCGCCGGCATGGTGTGGAGTGGAGCAACTACTGGGCCCTGAACCGCTGGCTGGCCGTCGATGCCGACTTCGCCTGGACCGAGGCACGCTTCAGCGATGCAGCGCCCGAAGGTTCCTATATCCCCGGCGCTGCCGCGCGCACGGCCAACCTTGGCCTGACGGTGGACCGCCTCGGCCCCTGGTACGGTGCGCTGCGCTGGCGCGCCATCGGGCCGCGCCCGCTGATCGAGGACGCGAGCGTGCGCTCGCAGACCTCGCAGCTGCTCAACC
>JAIERT010000153.1 GCA_019746735.1 Burkholderiaceae bacterium
TCATGGGCCAGATCGAGCAGATGAAGATGGTCCAGATGGCCGCCGGGTTGGCGCCCTTGAAGACCAGCAGGCCGATGGGCAGCCAGGCCAGCGGTGAGACGGGGCGCAGCAGGCTGATCAGCGGGTTGAACATGCGGCTCAGGAAGGTGAAGCGCCCGATCATGAAGCCGGCGGGGATGCCCACGGCCGCGGCCAGGCCGAAGCCCAGGGCCACACGCTCCAGCGACATCAGCACGTTCCAGCCCACGCCCTGGTCGTTCGGACCCTTGCGGTAGAAGGGGTCGCTGAAGATGGTCAGCGCCTGGGTCCAGGTCTCGGCCGGGCTGGGGATGCTGCTGCCGCTGGAGACCGAGACCAGGGCCCAGATGCCCACCAGCAGGGCCAGGCCCAGCACCGGCGGGATCACGCGCTGCCACAGGCCGCGCCAGTCATAGCCGGGGGCCTTGACGGCTGGCGATGCTGCAGGGGCCGCGGCCGGCTTGCGTTCAGGCGCGGGTTGGGACTCGGCGTTGAGGCCGGTCGGAGGATGGAAGACGGCGCTGACCATGATGCGTTCCTTGGTGCGGCCCTCAGGCCTTGATCTTGAAACCGTCGGCGTATTTCTTCGGGTCCTTGCCGTCCCAGACCGTGCCGTCGATCATCTTGCTGGTGCGCATCTCGCTCTTGGGCAGGGGCGCCTTGGCGGCGGTCGCGGCCTGCTTGTAGAGGTCGATGCGGTTGATCTGCTTGGCCACGGCCAGGTAGTCCGGGTGCTCCTTGAGCAGGCCCCAGCGCTTGTGCTGTGTGAGGAACCACATGCCGTCGGAGAGGTAGGGGAAGTTCACCGCACCGTCGTTGAAGAACTTCATGTGGTCCGGGTCGTCCCAGGTCTTGCCCATGCCGTCCTGGTAGCGGCCCAGGATGCGCTGGTTGATCGCGTCCACGCCGGTGTTGACGTAGCTCTTGTCGGCCACGGTCTCGGCCATCTTGAGCTTGTTCTGCAGGCCGGCGTCGATCCACTTGCCGGCTTCGATGATGGCGGCCGTGACGGCGCGCGCGGTGTTGGGGTACTTCTGCACGAACTCGCTGGTCGTGCCCAGGACGTTTTCCGGGTGGTCTTTCCAGATCGCCTGCGTGGTCGTCGCTGTGACGCCGATGCCGTCCATGATGGCGCGGTGGTTCCAGGGCTCGCCCACGCAGAAACCGTCCATATTGCCCACGCGCATGTTCGCCACCATCTGGGGCGGCGGCACGGTGATGACCTTGGCCTCTTTCATGGGATTGACGCCGTGGGCGGCCAGCCAGTAGTAGAGCCACATGGCGTGCGTGCCGGTGGGGAAGGTCTGGGCGAAGGTGTACTCGCGCTTCTCGCTGGCCATGAGCTTGGCCAGGCCTTCGCCGTTGACGGCGCCCTTGTCGGCCAGCTTCTTGGAGAGGGTGATGGCCTGGCCGTTGTGGTTCAGGTTCATCAGCACGGCCATGTCCTTCTTGGGGCCGGAAACACCGAGGTGCACGCCGTAGATCAGGCCGTAGAGCACGTGGGCAAAGTCCAGTTCACCGTTGACCAGCTTGTCACGCACGCCGGCCCAGCTGGCTTCCTTGGTGGGGATGATCTTGACGCCGTATTTCTGGTCGATGCCCAGCACCGAGGCCATCACCACGCTGGCGCAGTCGGTCAGCGGGATGAAGCCGATCTTGACTTCCTTCTTCTCCGGGGCATCGGAGCCCGCGGCGTACACGGCGGCACGCAAGGCGGGTGTCAGGCCCACGGCGCCGACGGCGGCGGCTTGCAGGACGGTGCGGCGGGACGGACCGGCGGCGTTGGCGATCACGGGGTCTTGCATGATGAACTCCAGTTACGGGCGATAGGCGAAGCACAAACAAAAAACGGCACCCATTCCACCGCCGCCCATTCGGGTCGCAGGGAATGGACGCCGTTGTCCAGTAATGTCTCGAAGAGACCTGGGTCAGGCCGCCATTGGCCTGACTTGGTAGGCATCAAGCAGATACCGTGCCAGACCGTGCCCGGTGCTGGGGTTTTAGGGGAAAGTCATTTGAAAACAATGACTTGTGTTTGACGTGCCGGGGCGGGACGCGGCCCCGGAGCCGGTGCGCAGGCACATTTGTTGTGCATTGCACCATGAGGTGCGCTGGAAGGCCTCAGAGGTAGTCAGACATGGCCAGCACGGTCTTGGCCACATCCACCAGGCGCCGGCCCTGGTTCATGGCGGTCTGGCGCAGCATCTTGTAGGCCTCGTCCTCGCTGAGCTTGCGCGAGGCCATGAGCAGGCCCTTGGCGCGCTCGATCACCTTGCGTTCGTTGAGCGCGGCGCGCGTGGTTTCCAGCTCGTCGCTCATCACCTGCAGGCGGCGCGACTGCTCCTGCACCATGCCCAGGATGGAGCGTTCCAGGTGCGGGCCCAGCAGGGCCGGGGGCTCGTTGCCGGCCTCGCCGGCCTGGCGCTGCAGCGCGTCCAGGATGGCCTGCTGGTCGCGCAGGTCCGCATGGGCCTGGGCGATGCGCTCGTCGCAGAGCAGGCGCAGATTGGCGGCCAGCTGGTCCTCGAAGCGTTTCATGGCGTCGATGCGCTGGGTGCAGGCCTCGTACCAGGCGGCGCTGGCATTGGGGTCCAGCGTGCTGCCGGCGCTGGCCGAGGCCATGCGGCGCATGCGCTCGAGCGTGGCGACGGCCTCGACCGGCTGGCCGGCCTGCCAGGCGCTGCGCACGGCTTCGTCGGAAAAGTCGGTGAAGACCTGCAGGCAGGCTTCCTGGGCCTCGATCAGGTGCTGCCACTGCTGGCGGTGCGCCGCGTCGATCTGGCCCGAGGCATAGGCCGCGCCGCCGAAGGCGCGTTCCTGGCCCGCGTATTCCTTGCCCTGCAGGAAATGGAAGAGCGCCACCAGGGCACGCGAGATCTTGGGGTCGGTGGCGCTGTCGGCGGCCTCGAAGACCACGTTGAGCAGGCCGGCGATCAGGCGCGTGATGGCGGCCGTGGCCTCTTCGGCGGCAACGCTCTGGCTGGCAACGCGCAGCCTGAGCGCCGGCAGGCCTTCGAGTGCATGCAGCACGAAGGCGATGCGGCTGAAGAGGCGCGCCCCGTTGCGCACGCGGCGCGAGTCGGTATCGAGCGCCTCCAGCCGGGTGAGCACCTGGGCCTGCACGGCCTCGCACTCGGCCACCTGCTGGTGCAGTGCATCGCCGAAGCGCGCGCCACGCGAGGCCAGGTAGACGTTGGAGATGCCGCGCTCGCGCTGCAGCGCATGCACGAGCCGGCCGATCACGCCGACCAGCTCGCTGGTCAGCGCCAGGGTTTCGAGCTCGCTGATCTCGCACTGGCGGGCGGCGACGAGGAAGTTCAGTGCGGAATTCATGACGACCCGATTGTCCAGCAACTCTTGGTCCCGCGACGGGCACCGGATTGGGGCGTGGCGCACGGCGCCGGTCCATCAGCTGCTACGTGTCCAGTCATCAGCCGGCCAGGGTGATGGCATGGCATAGAATCAGCCCTGCTCCGGGGTGTCGTCTGCAAACGCAGAAGGCTGAGATGGTGGGATTCGATCCCAAGACCGAACCCGTGAACTTGACTCGGATCATACCGACGTAAGAAGAGCTGTCTGCAGGCCTCATCCCTCCTGCCACACCTTTCGGAGCACATGTGCTGGGCACAGAAAGAAAGGTCGTCGTGGCAGAGCTTCTCCACCCATCGTCGCCAACATCGTCAGTCACCGCAGCCGGACTGGTCCCGGAGCTGCTGGCTTTCATCGCGCGCGACGATGCGAGCGAGGCGGACTTCAATGACCTGGCCCTGCGTCTCTTCGCGCACCAGTTCCAGCACAACAGCGCTTTCCAGAAGTTCTGCCAGCAGCGCGGCCGCACGCCGCGCACCGTGAAAAGCTGGCGCGACATTCCGGCCGTGCCCATCAACGGCTTCAAGGACTTGACGCTGAGCTGCGTGCCCACCGGACAATGCGCGCGCGTCTTCCAGACCAGCGGCACCACGCGCGGCGACGTCAAGGGGCGGCACTGGCATCCGGGCCTGGCGGTCTACGACCGCTCGATGAGCCGTAACTTCCGTACGCGCTTCATGGCCGGGCGCGAGCGCATGCCCATGGGCATCCTGTTCCCGGACGAGCGGCAGATGCCCCATTCCTCGCTGGCGCATTACCTGGCGCTGGCGCTGCATCATTTCGGTACGCCCGACAGCCGCTACTACCTGGACAGCACGGGCCTGCAGATCGACGCGCTGTGCGCCACGCTGGAACAGGTGCAGAAGAGAGGTGAGCCCTTTGCGCTGCTGGGCGCAAGCTACAGCTTCGTGCACCTGATCGACGCCTTGCAGGCGCGCGGCCTCGGCTTCCAGCTGCCCGCGGGCAGCCGCCTGCTCGACACCGGCGGCTTCAAGGGCCAGTCGCGCGAGATGGCCATGGACGAGTTCTATGACAGCCTGTTCGCCACCTTTGGCGTGCCGCGCAGCGCCTGCATCAATATGTACGGCATGACGGAGCTCAGCACGCAGTTCTACGACGCAGGCAATGCCGTGCTGCCGGCTGTCAAGTCGGGCCCGCACTGGATACGTACGCGCGTGCTGGACCCGCTCACGGGGCAGGAAGTCCCCCGTGGCGAGCGCGGCATCCTGGCGCACACCGACCTCGGCAACTACAACTCGGTCACCACCATCCTGACCGAAGACGTGGGCATCGCCGTCGACGGCGGTTTCCTGCTGCTGGGCCGCGCCCAGGGTGCGCAGGCCAAAGGTTGCTCGATTGCGGTGGACGAGTTCCTGAAGGCGGTGCGCGCATGAGGAAGATCCAGGCCGCACATCTGCCGGGGCTGGACCTGCAAGCGGTCCCATGGCAGACCCTTACGTTTGGCGCGGGCGTGCAGCGCGTGGACGTGAGCGTGCCCAAGCTCGCGCCCGAACAGCTTCAAACCCTGGCCCGCCATGTGCGCACGCAGGGCGGGGCGCAGATCCGGGCCCTGTCGGTGTCGCAGATCATTGCCGCCATCGATCGCGCCATCGCGCGCCTGCTCGACGCGCAGGACCCCTACCGCCGCGAGCTCGACCGCCTGCTGCCTCTCATCACAGGCTTCGATGCCGAGATGGTGCGCCTGGGCCTCAACGCCTACCTCAAGACCTTCCGCGCCCCCCAGCTGCAGCGCTTTGTGGCCGAGGACTTTGCCAACCCCAAGCTGCTCGACGAATTCCAGCCGCGGGCCAAGGGCGGCATGGCGCGTGCCTTCGGCCCCGAGCTGCTCGTCCATGTCTGGGCCGGCAATGTGCCGGGCCTGCCGCTCTGGAGCCTGGTCTGCGGCCTGCTGGTCAAGGCCCCGGCCGTGGGCAAGGTGGCCAGCGCCGAACCCCTGTTCGCCGCACTGTTTGCGCGCCTGCTGGCCGAGGTCGAGCCGCGCCTGGCCCATGCGCTGGCCGTGGTCTGGTTCAAGGGCGGCGACACGGCCAGTGAGCGTGCGCTCTATGCCGAGGCCGACACCGTGCTGGCCTACGGCGGCAACGAGACCCTGGCCGCGCTGCGGCAGCAGCTGCCCGTGACCACCCGCTTCCTGCCCCACGGGCACAAGCTCAGCGTGGGCCTGGTCTCGGCTGCCGCGCTGGACGCACAGCACCTGCCGGCCGTGGCACGCGCTGCGGCACTCGATGTGGTGCGCTACGAGCAGCAGGGCTGTTACTCGCCCCATACCTATTACGTGGCCCGCGGCGGCCGCGTGAGCCCGCGTGAGTTCGCCCAGGCCCTGGCCGGCGAGCTCTCGGCCCTGCAGCACAAGTTCGCGCGCCGCGCGCTCAGCCTGGAAGAAGCCGCCAGCGTGGCCGGCTGGCGCCAAGGGCAGGAGTTCAAGGGCCAGGACGGCGCGGTGGAGCTGATCGGCGATGCGGGCGCCAGCTGGGCCGTGGCCTATGCCGAGGCCGCAGGCCCGCTGCTGCCCTGTGCGCTCAACCGCACGGTGCAGGTCCAGGCCGTGGCCGCGCTCGACGAAGCCTTGCCTCTGCTGGCTGCACAGCGCGACTTGCTGCAGACCGTGGGCATCGCTGCCTCACCCGAGGAATTGCATGCACTGGCCGAAGGCCTGGGCCGTGCCGGCGCCACGCGCATCTGCGCCCTGGGCCAGATGACCGCGCCCGAGGCCGGCTGGCACCACGACGGGCGTTTCAGCCTGCTGGACCTGGTGCGCATGGTCGAGCTGGAGCAATCGGCCGAAGATGCGGCCGAACCCTACGCACGCTACCGGGATTGACATGAGCACCGCGCCCTTCCTCGACATGCGCCAGGTGAGCTACACCTTCCCGGGCTGGCCGCCCGTGGTGCAACGTGTGGACTGGGACATCGCGCCCGGCGAATTCCACTGCCTCGTGGGTCGCAGCGGCTGCGGCAAGACCACGCTGCTCAAGCTGGCGGCCGGCCTGTTGCGGCCCGACGAGGGCACGGTGCAGCTGCAGGGCCGGCCCCTGCCCGAGCCCGGGCCGCAGATCGGCTTCGTGTTCCAGCAGCCCACGCTGCTGGACTGGCTCAGCGTGCGCGACAACGTGCTGCTGCCGCTGAGCTTGCAGGGCCCGGTCGGTGCCGACGATGTGGCGCGCGCCGAGGCGCTGCTGGCCCAGCTGGGCCTGGGCGCGCATCTGCAGCATCGCCCGCGACAGCTCTCGGGCGGGCAGCAGAGCCGGGTGGCGATCGCGCGCGCGCTGCTGCCCGGGCCGTCCATCCTGCTGATGGACGAGCCCTTTGCCGCGCTCGATGCCCTCACCCGCGAGGAGCTGCAGGACGCGCTGCTCGCGGTCTGCCGTGAACGCGGCACACCGGTGTTTTTCGTGACCCATGACATCGCCGAGGCGGTCTACCTGGCCGACCGCGTGGCCGTGATGGATGCGGGCCGCATCCGCCACGACGTGCGCGTGGCGCTGCTGCGTCCGCGCTTCCAGGATGTGCGCTACAGCCCCGCCTTCAATGCCATCTGCGCCGAGCTGCGGCACGCCATGGACGGGGAGGGCGTCGCATGAGATATCCCCGCCTGCTGGCCCTTGCACTTCTGGTGCTGCTCCTGCTCGCCTGGGAATGGGCCGTGCAGGCCTTCAAGTTCTCGCCGCTGGT
>JAIERT010000148.1 GCA_019746735.1 Burkholderiaceae bacterium
AGCCAAATTCTTCAACAAACAGGTGGCTCAATATTGGACGTGCACGGTGGCTCAGTTTGCTTGATGAATCAACAATGTGCTGAAAATAATGGCCTGATCGGTTCTGGTCAACTGGACTTTGAACAAGTCGCCTCTTTCGACCCGACTCTCCACACTGTGCAGTTGAGACACTTCACAGATTGCACGCTTCTCTGGCCTCGCAGTTTGCTCGACACATAAATTCCAGTCTGCTCGAGTTAGCCCGAACGCGAAACCCATATTGGCAGGTGACCGAGACGCTGCCAACTCAGTCGACAAAATGCGCCCCTTTAGCACCCGCGGCTGCTGAGATAGCGTCCATCAGTCGAGCCATTTCGAACTTGTTCAGATCGCAGGCGTCCGACACCAGCTCAACCTCATCAACGGTCTTGCCATTCACCATGGCCAGCTCTCCGATGAAGGCCGCTGCGTGCACGAGCAGACCCATGGCGTGGACGTAGTTCGTGTTCTGGCCTCCATCGGGGGAGGCCTGGTGCAGGGCTGTACGCGCGAGACCCCAGACCTCGGTTCGCTTGATGCGAAACACGGGCTGGAGCTCGGGAAGGCTGGTCGATTCGGCGGATTGATATTCGTTATTCATCGCTTTCCTTGTGAGTTGAGGAATAAGCGATATCGCTTATTCGTGCAGACCTTCGTTAATGGTCCTTGCTCAAACAGAATCTCACGAAAAGCACTTTCGCGATAGTCTTTTCCGTGTTAATTTATATCCATGAAATACGTTTTCGCGCCCATGAACTCGGACATCTCGATTGAGATGTCCGGCTTTCGCGCGTCCAAAACCCGCGGCATAGCCAGCATGCGCATGGTCATTAGCACAGTGACCGAAACCGCAGCAGACGCCCCCGAGAAGACCCCCACCAAACCCTGAGCCAAACGTCCACCTGGCTCACACCGCAGGAGCCAGTAGTGAACGAAGAGAACAGCCAGGTAGTGCAGGCTCTCAGAGCCAAGTACCCGTACCAGTTCCACAAGTCCAGATTCGGCGTGCACATCACGGCCGGCTGGCTGCCTCGTTTCGTGCGGCTCTGCGATGAGGTCGACCAGGCCCTGGGCGAGGACAAGCGCGGCTTCCACTGGGACGGCGTCGACGAGAAGTTCGGCGTGGCCAACCTGGGCTTCGGGTTTCATGCCCGCAAGCAGGTCGCCATTGAGACGAGGGTGCTCCTCGAACCGATCGTGGCCAAGGCCCGGGTAGAGCTCAAAGACTGCTGCGTCGTTTGCGGCCAGCATGGTAGCGCCGATCCCAGCCAGGGCTACATGCTCAAGCGACGCGCCCTCGAGGAGGAGAAGGCAAAAGAAGAGGCCGAGCGAGACAGCTGGAGAAAGCCCAGCACTCCTGACTTCGACCCGGTCAAGGAAGAAAAGGAACCTTTTGAACAGGAGCCACGCCAGATGAATGACCAAGCAAAGACCATGATCCACGCCGGCGCGACACCACGCGAAGCCCAGAATTTCTACACCCCCGCCGACATCGAAAGGATCGAGAAAGCGCTCAGCTCGGCACAAGTCCCCGCCCGTCCGATGACCACAACGGATGCACTTGCTGAGCTCGCCCCAGCGTTGGCAAAAGCACGGGCCAAAGGACACTCTTTAGCCGGTCTTGTGCAGCTTTGTGAACAGCAGGGCTTGCACGTGAGTGAGCGGGCCATTGGCCGGGCGATCACCACGGCACGCGCGAGCAAGCCGGCAAAGAAAAAACCGGTTCCGGGTCAATAAAACGCGCAACCATTAACCGCCAAAAAGAGAAACGCCCGGCATGACCGGGCATTTTCAATTGAGAGCTAGCAACGGTGGTCAGTGGTCGATCAGCTGCTGTCTGATCTGCGCAGCTCTTGCACTCCCCACGCACATGTACTCGCGGATTCCGCGCACGCTTGGCTTGCACTCCCCCCGCGCCACGGCTGCGCGCAATTCGGCCAGATCGTCAACCTCCTCAACGGCACTGACCTGCGCAGGCCTCGACATGATCGGAGCAAGGACATTAACCATTTGTTGGACAACGTGCTGCACTGGCTCAGCACGCGCTGGTGCACGGTCTTTTTCATCGTCATCGCCAGCCAGCGCGACGAACCACAACAGCGCCCCCAGCACTTCGATAAGCAGGGCCGCCGCCACGGACATGACAAACGTCACGCCTGTACTCGCGCCTGTACTCGCGCCTGTACTCGCACCTGTATTCGGCTGTACTCCTGGTGTACTCGGGTGTACCCCGGACGTCACTGAGGTGTACCCGGACACCGAGACCAAGCGATCCCGCAGGCCAGCCGCGCGCCGGGCTTCTGCAAGCTCATCAGCCAGCGCTGCGCGTCGATCAGGGTCTGTCGTCAAACTCAACTGGCGCGCAACCTGCGCCACTGGGCGAGCTTTGATCGTGCCCAGCGCCTGCTCGATGGCTGCGCGCTCACGTGCAGCAGCAACGACAACGGCGCTGCCAGCTTCCCGCGCTTCGGCGGCCGTTTCAGCGGACAAGTAGAACCATGACGCATGACCGTAACCAGCAAGGCAGAAGCACAGCAGCCAGACCGGCCACAGGACAAACTGATGAACACGGCGGCGCAAGGACGGGAGCATGTGAACGGCCACGACGATGACCACGCCCACGGCGGCCATCAGATACTGATCATGCTGGGACGATGCGCGCTGCTGTGCGCTGGCCCATGCCAGGGCGATGGCGAGACCGGTGACCAGCACGGAGGCCAGGCCGGCGGCGATTCGTGGGATGTGTTTACGCATGTCGTATATCTTTCAAAATTGTTTTTCACGGCGCACGTTGAAAACGGTCAAGCGCGCGTACCGCTCGGCATCCTTGCCACGCCGGTGCCGCGCCCGATCCGCGAGCTCCTGCTCCAGACGCTGCGCCAGGTCATCACCGATCTCCTTGCCTGCGGCCTGCGCATGCTCGACCTGCAGGCAGGTCCATGCCCAATCGGAGCCGCTGTCAGATTTATCTCCGCCATCTCCGCCGCTTTCACGTCCACGACGCAGACCGGGGCGCTGGCCAGTGGATGTGGCATCTGCATGAGCGTGCTCCACGCTCTTGGTCTTGCATGGCGCAGCAGCAGCCAGCTCCTGCCCCTTGCGGATCCACTTGTCGGCAGGCAGGGGGCGAGCCCCATCGACGTGGAATAGCCAGGTAGCTGCCAGGCGGCAGACAAACAGGCCGCGACCCTGCTTGTAGTTCACCGAGCCAGGAACTCGATGAGGCTGGAACGGACCGCACGCAGCAGCATCACCGCCGACCCCGAGACTCTTTGAGTGGTCGACCAGCGCGAGCTGGATCAGCCGCCTCTCCTCCCCGGTCAGGACTCGATCACAGGCGTACAGATGCTGGTAGTTGCCGGCCGAGGTCTCAATCGAAAGACCCGCAACCCCGGCGAGTACGGGCTCGGGCGTGGCCACATCGTCGAGCAAGGCCATGCAGCTGTTCTCGCCAGGCGCCCCAAAGACCTGCTCTCCGCTGCCCCGATCCTCGAAGGGCTTCTTGCTCGCCGCGAAGGCCACCTTGTGAACCTTCGCATGCCAGGCCGGCACCGGCATGGGCATGCCGTCGGCACAGTCCGCCATGTCCATGCCCAACTCAAAGAGGCCACCGGGTTTTGACGTGATCCCGGCGCAGATCTGCCGCCGGCCATCTCGATCCGGCCTTACCAAAAAGAGATTCAGGATGCCGGCAGCGCCCCGCCGCTCCACCCCTTTTTCTTTTTTTTGTACGGCATCGCAAAAATTTTGAATCGATGCCCCGAACGCCCGTGACTCGAAGATGTGAATGGACTCGGCTTGTATGTATGGCCTGCTGCTCATCAAAGCGCTCCCAGATCAATTTTTTCTTTTCGGCGTGCTGTCTCCTTCCGGTGCTCAGGAACCCTCGCCAAAAGCGCTGCCATGACGGATTGCTGTTTCGTGCCGGTCTTGCCCAGCGAGGGATCAGCCACTGCCCCCCCGGCAGCTTGCGCTGCCGAGGGTTGAACATCCGAAGTCAGGACCTCCGGGAACGCTGTCTCGCCACCGGCCTCAGCCACGAGGGGGGGCAGTGGAATACCGGTCTCTGCAGTTTTTGCATGCAGAGGGGTGCAAGGGTTGCACGCTGACCCATCGTCAAGCCTTATTCCATGCGGGTCTCCAGAGGGTGATGGGTGATTTTTCGGATCTGCTTTGCAGCTATTCGCTGCCGCCAGCGGGAGCCCGATCTCGACCGCGGGCGGGTTGCAATCCCGCCCCTTTTTGCCGGCGGCCTTGAGCTGTCCCCGAGCCTTGCTCCAGCTCGCCGCGGCGGCGATGAGCTCCGGGTGAACGACTGTGAGCGCCACATCCTCGCGCCGGCCCTTGGCTGTGCGAGAGCGCACACGCGTGATGATGCCGGCCTTGACCAAGGCGGCGACTGCATAGGCCGCATTGCGACGGCTGTAGAGCCGATCCGCCAGGTCTTCCGGCGTGAGGCGCACACCAGAGTGCGGCCGGTCATGCCTGACCCGGCGGGCCAGGTGCTTAAGCCGTATCTGACACCTTCGCTGATTGATTGTGGCGGCCATGTCGGCGTCACCGCCCCAGATCACGCCAACTGCAAATAATTCTTCGAGCGCTCGCATGGTGCGGGCGCACCTGGGCCGCTGGACGGTCGGTCAACTGCAATCGAAATGCAATTGATCGAAGCGAATGCCGGCGAGAAAATGAGCGCCTTCGACGTGCTCTCCCCTCACCGGCCACGCTGGGCCGTCCCAACGGCTCAGCGTGCGCTTTCCTCCAGTTCCCTTTTTCCCACCGGCCACAACGGTCGCCCTTGCTCGGCGGCCCACTGGTCGTAAAGATCGAGGTCGACGAGGCTCCACTTAAGCCCCTCGATGGCGATGACAAACGGGTACGGATCTGGCCTACCGGCCTTCTTGGCCCGGCACCGCTGCTGGTGGATGTAGGTCGGCGTCAGGACGGTGTGATAGCCGTCGTCTAGCTCGGCCATCCGCTGGCAGAACTCCAGGAGTCGGACGCGGCGGGTCATGATGCACTTCCCGCCACCAGGCGCTGGAACAGCGCCTCGATCTCATCGCTGCGCCAGGCCGTGATGGCCTTGGACAGCTTCACAGGCTGGGGATACTGGCCTGACCTGACACCGGCCCACCAGTGGGCACGGCTAACCGGGAAGCGAGCGAGAATTTCTCGCTCGCGCAAAAAGCTGATTGGCGCTGGCTGTGAGTGATGAATAGATGCGGACATGCGCAACCCTTCCAAATTAATGGTTGGGTGCCTGCGCCCCTCACTTCCCTTCGGTGAGGCGGATTTCCTGCCTGCCGGCAGAGCGCTACCTTTGTTGGCCTGTGGCCTGCGGATTGCCCCCGATGCGCGCCGGGGCCGCCCCTTGGTTACTGCAGCTCATCTTCGCGCGCCGGCACAGTTGGCGGCGAGACCAGCAGTTAGTCAAGTTGGGCGAATCTTAACCAGTCCAACAGCGTCCCGTCAAATCTCAGGCCGTTTTTTTCCGAGAGTCGAATAAGCGATATCGCCTGTCTAGCCTGAGCGTTACGAAAGTAACGCGAATTCCGTTACTGACAGGCGTTACTACTGCCGTTACCTTGCCAGATCGCCTTTTACCCAGTCACACAGCCAGCCCTACGCCTTTACCCCCCGTTTTACACAAAGATGGGTAAGACGAGTCGGGACAACATGGGACAACCTTGGACAAAGAAAAACCCCCTTCTCCGAGGGAGGAAGGGGGCTTATGATGTGCCTTACGAGCGAAGCGCAAGGCGGATTTGGCGGAGACGGAGGGATTCGAACCCTCGATGAGGCTCTACACCCCATACTCCCTTAGCAGGGGAGCACCTTCGGCCACTCGGTCACGTCTCCAAAAGGTCAGGCGGGATTATCGCATGAATCCCGCGGCTGTCGGGCGGAAATTCAGGCCGACGGCTGGTCCAGATCGAAGGCCTTGTGCAGGGCGCGCACAGCCAGCTCCATGTACTTCTCGTCGATCACGACCGAGGTCTTGATCTCGCTGGTGGAGATCATCTGGATGTTGATGCCTTCCTCGCTGAGTGCGCGGAACATCTTGCTGGCGATGCCCACATGGCTGCGCATGCCGATGCCGACGATGGAGACCTTGCAGATCTTGGTGTCGCCGACGACTTCCTGGGCACCCAGGGCCGGCATGACCTTGTCCTTGAGCAGGTCGATGGCACGTGCGTACTCGTTGCGGTTGACGGTGAAGCTGAAGTCGGTCTTGCCATCCTTGCTGATGTTCTGGATGATCATGTCGACCTCGATGTTGGCCTCGGCCACGGCGCCCAGGATCTGGTAGGCGATGCCGGGCTTGTCGGGCACGCCGACCATGGAGATCTTGGCCTCGTCGCGGTTGAACGCGATGCCGGAAACAATGGCTTGTTCCATCTTTTCGTCTTCCTCAAAGGTGATCAGGGTGCCGGACTTGGCTTCCTCGTTGATGTCGATGTCCCAGGGCGTGAAGCTGGACAGCACGCGCAGCGGCACCTTGTACTTGCCGGCGAATTCGACCGAGCGGATCTGCAGCACCTTGGAGCCCATGGAGGCCATCTCGAGCATCTCCTCGAAGCTCACGGTGTGCAGACGACGGGCCTCGGGCACGACGCGCGGGTCGGTGGTGTAGACACCGTCCACGTCGGTGTAGATCAGGCACTCGGCGGCCTTCATGGCGGCCGCCACGGCCACGGCCGAGGTATCGGAACCGCCACGGCCCAGCGTGGTGATGTGGCCCTGCTCGTCAATGCCCTGGAAGCCGGTCACGATGACCACCTTGCCCTGGGCCAGATCGGCGCGCACGCGCTGGTCGTCGATGGATTCGATGCGGGCCTTGGTATAGGCGCTGTTGGTCTTGATCGGCACCTGCCAGCCCGCGTAGCTGACCGAAGGCATGCCTTCGGCCTGCAGGGCAATGGCCAGCAGCGCGCTGGAGGCCTGCTCCCCGGTGGCGGCCAGCATGTCGAGCTCGCGGTGGTAGGCGTCGTTGGTCCTGGACGGTGCCAGTTCCTTGGCCAGGCCGAGCAGGCGGTTGGTCTCGCCGCTCATGGCCGAGGGCACCACCACCATCTGGTGGCCGGCGC
>JAIERT010000389.1 GCA_019746735.1 Burkholderiaceae bacterium
TCGGCGACCTGTGTGGCGTCAAGCCTCACGTGCTACGGTATTGGGAGCAGGAGTTCACCCAGCTGCGCCCGATGAAACGGCGCGGCAACCGCCGTTATTACCAGCACCACGAGGTGCTGATGATCCGCCGTATCCGCGACCTGCTCTACGACCAGGGTTTCACCATCAGCGGCGCCCGCAACAAGATGCAGGAACTGCTGGCCGCCGAGCGCGACAAGAAACGCGCCGGTGAAGTCATGCTGGAAGGCGTGGACGTGCTGGAGATGAACGAACCCAGCGACCTGGACGACTTCAGCGAGAGCCAGCTCGTGGACGACGAAGACCCCGCCGCCAACGACAAGCTGCACCTCGTCAAACGCGAACTCACCGAAATCCGCGACCTGCTGGCCGACAGCGTCTGATCTGCCGGGCCCTCAGGAAAGGGCCGATTCCTCGGCTATAATTCGAGGCTCGATCGGTGTGTGGCGCAGCCTGGTAGCGCACTTGCATGGGGTGCAAGGGGTCGAAGGTTCGAATCCTTTCACACCGACCAATCGATACATGACAAACGCCGCTAGTGGAAACACTGGCGGCGTTTTTCTTTGGGCCATCGGGCGGGCGCGAGCGCTCAGGGATGAGCCCGAAGGGCTGGTTTTCGCCCGTTCAAGCGGTTTTGTGCTTACCATGGCATCGCGAGCCCCGTGCCGTACCACCCGCCGTTCCGGCAGCTGGGCAGGGCGCGCATCACCTCAGGAGACTGACCATGGGATTCTTCAGCAAGATTCTGGACAAGCTGGGTTTTGATGCCGGTGCCAGCAAGGTCGAGGCCATGTTGCGCACGCCGCCTCCATCCGCGGGCACGGCTGGTGCGCCGGTACGTGCGGTCGATGTGGTGGCGCAGCTTGAGAAGAAGGCGGCCGCCAACGCCCAGAAGCTGAACTGGCGCACCTCCATCGTGGACCTGCTCAAACTGCTGGACATCGACAGCAGCCTGAACGCGCGCAAAGAACTCGCCACCGAGCTCGGTTGCCCGGCCAATCTGATGGGTGACTCGGCCCAGATGAATATGTGGCTGCACAAGACCGTGATGGCCAAGCTCGCCGCCAATGGCGGCAACGTGCCCAAGGAACTGCTCAACTGAGCGGGGTATCACCATGAACCTCACCGACATCCTGGCCCAGGCGGGCGGCCTGCAATCCATCGCCCGCGAGCTGGGCCTGAGCGAACAACAGGCCAAGGCCGGCGCCGAGGCGCTGCTACCCGCCATCCTGGGCGGCATGAAAAAACAGGCGCAGGCACAGCCCGCCGGGTTGCAGGGCCTGGGCGGTCTGCTGGGGCAGTTGGGCGGCGGCGGTCTGCTGGAGCAGGTGTTGAGCCCCCAGCCCACAGACCCGAGCCAGGGCAAGGACGTGCTGGGCCAGATCTTTGGCTCCAAGGACGTGAGCCGCGCCGTGGCTGACCGTGCCGCAACACAATCCGGCCTCGACTCTGGCGTGCTGCGCAAGATGCTGCCGCTGCTGGCCATGCTGGTGACCGGCTTCATGGCCAAGCAGGCCCAAGGTGCTGGGCTGTCGCCGCAGGGCGGCGGTTTGGGCGGTCTCAGTGGTCTGGTTGGCAGCCTGGGCGGCCTGTTCGGGAACAAGTCAGGATCAAGTGGGGCGGGTGCGCTGGGCGGTCTGGGCGCCATGCTCGACATGAACGGCGACGGCAACGCACTGGATGACATCCTGCGCATGGTCGGCAAGGCGAAGGGCTAGTGCGCTTGCTGAGGCCAAGGGGACCAAGGATTCGCATCCCTTGACGCCGACCCATCGATCAATGACAAACGCCGCTAGTGGTAACACTGGCGGCGTTTTTCTTTGCCCCGAATTTAAGCGGCAGTGATGGTCGCATCAAGCAACCGCCCACCCTTCGGATAGTGACTCGGCTTGTTTGAGCACGATGTCGGTCGCTTCCTCTTGTCGATCTGGCGGGTATTTGTACCGCTTGAGCAGCGTCTTCACCATCACCCGCAGCTTGGCCCGCACCGTCTCACGTTTGGACCAGTCCACCGTGACAGACTTGCGCAGGCTCTGGGTCAGCTCCACGGCAATCTTTTTCAGAGTCACGTCGCCCAGCTCGCGCACGGCCGCCTCGTTCATGGCCAGGGCGTCGTAGAAGGCCAGCTCGTCGTGGGTCAGGCCCAAGGCGTCCCCACGCTCGGCAGCTTCCTGGAATTTCTTAGCCATCTCGATGAGTTCTTCGATGACCTGGGCGGTCTCGATGGCGCGGTTGCGATAGCGCAGCAGGCTCTGCTGCAGCAGTTCGGAGAACTTGGCCGTCTGCACCACGTTGGTCTTGAAGCGCGACTTGATTTGACCTTTCAGCAGCCGCTCCAGCAGCTCCACGGCCAGGTTGCGCTCCTTCATGTGGCGCACATCTTCCAGGAACTCATCCGACAGCACGCCGATGTCCGGGCGCTTCAGGCCGGCAGCCGAGAAGATGTCAATGACCTCATCGCTCACCACCGCCCGGCTCATGATTTGCCGCAGGGCGTGTTCCTTCTGCTCGTCGGTCAGCTTCTTGTCGGTGCCGCTGTGCTTGGTCAGCGCGGCCTTCACGGCCTGCATGAAGGCCAGCTCATCACGGTGGGCCAGGGCCTCATCCAGGGTGCAACACAGGGCAAAGGCCTTGCTGGCGGCCAGCACGGTGTCAGCAAAACGCTTCTTGCCGTCATCCAGCCCCAGCACATGGTTGGCCACGGCCGGCAGCAGTTGCCAGGCCTTGGTGCGGAAGTCGTCGTAGGCCACGCCGTGCAGCATGTCGTGCAGCACGTCCATCTGCTCCTGCAGAACGGCCAGCGCCTCGTGGGCATCGATGGTGGGCTTGCCGCGCCCCTTGGCCTGGATGTAGTCCGCCAGGGCGGCCTTCAACTCGTTGGCGATGCCGATGTAGTCCACCACCAGGCCGCCGGGTTTGTCCTTGAAGACACGGTTGACCCGGGCAATGGCCTGCATCAGGTTGTGACCGCGCATGGGCTTGTCCACGTACATGGTGTGGAGGCAGGGCGCGTCGAAGCCCGTCAGCCACATGTCGCGCACGATGACCAGTTTGAAGGGGTCGGCCGGGTTCTTGAAGCGGGTTTCCAGACGCTTGCGCACATCCTTGGGGTAGATGTGAGGCTTGAGCAGCGCCTTGTCTGAGGCAGAGCCCGTCATCACCACCTTGATGGCGCCCAGAGTCGGGTCGTCGCTGTGCCAGTCCGGGCGCAGCGCCACGATGGCGTCGTACAGGTGCACGCAAATCTCGCGGCTCATGGCCACCACCATGGCCTTGCCGTCCATCACGCTCAGCCGGTTTTCAAAGTGCGCCACGATGTCGGACGCCACTTGCTGTATGCGGGGCTGGGAACCCACCAGTTGCTCCAGGGCAGCCCAGCGTCGCAGCTTTGCTACCTTGGCGGCGTCGCCTTCCTCGTCTTCGGTCAGCTCGTCCACTTCCTCATCCAGCAGCGCCGAGTCCTCTTCCTTGATTTCCAGTTTGGCCAGCCGGCTCTCGAAGTAGATGGGCACCGTGGCCCCGTCCTTCACCGCCTGCTCGATGTCATAGATGTGCACGTAGTCGCCGAACACGGCGCGGGTGTCCCGGTCGTCCAGTGAAACAGGGGTGCCCGTGAAGGCTACAAAGGTGGCGCCCGGTAGGCCATCGCGCAGGTGCTGGGCGTAGCCGTAGCTCACGCCGCTGGCGCCTGCGCCATCCGCATAGCCCTTGGGGCCAGGTTCAGCTGCCAATAGGGTCAGGGCGTCGTTTGCAGCGGCCTTGCCGTTCTTGCTTGTAGGCTTGCCTGTCAACCGGGCTTCAAAGCCATACTGGCTGCGGTGGGCTTCGTCGCAGATGACCACGATGTTGCGCCGCTCCGAGAGCACGGGGAACGCATCCTCGTCCTCCCCGGGCGTGAACTTCTGGATGGTGGTGAAGATGATGCCACCCGAAGGCCTGTTGGCCAGCAGCCTACGCAGCTCGGGCCGGGTGTCGGCTTGCACGGGTGTTTCGCGCAGCATCTCACTGGCACGGGCAAACACGCCAAAGAGCTGGTTGTCCAGGTCGTTACGGTCCGTCACCACCACCAGGGTGGGGTTGCCCATGCCCGGGTGCGCCATCAAGGCGCCGGCCAGGCAGGTCATCTCAATGCTCTTGCCAGCGCCCTGTGTGTGCCACACCACGCCGCCTTTGCGGGTGCCGCCAGGTGCGGAAGCCGTGAGCACGCTTTGCACCACGGCACGCACCGCGTGGAACTGGTGGTAGCCCGCCACCTTCTTGACCAGTTTGCCATCGTCCTCGAACAGGATGAAGTGGCGCAGGTACTCCAGCAGAAGCTCGCGTTGAAACAAGCCCTGCACCATGGTCTCCAGCTCACGCATGGCACCCAGAGGGTCGGTCGTGGCGCCGTCAATCGTGCGCCAGGCCATGAAGCGCTCGCGGTCGCTTGTCAGCGAACCCATGCGGGCCTGAATGCCGTCGCTGATGATCTGCAGGGCATTGGCTTGGAACAGGTCGGGGATGTCTTCTTGGTAAGCCTGGAGCTGGTTCCATGCGGCCCAGATGTCAGCATCCTCGTCGCTCGGGTTCTTCAGTTCGATAACAACCAAGGGCAACCCATTGACGAACAGCACTACGTCGGGCCGGCGTGTGAGCTTGGGGCCTTGCAAGCTGAACTGGTTGACGGCCAGCCAGTCATTGGCGGCCACGCTGCCGAAGTCCAGCAGCCGCACGCGGGCGCCCCGGGTCTCACCGTCTTTCTGGAACTCGACCGGCACGCCGTCCACCAGCCAGCGGTGCATCTGGCGATTGACGTTCACCAAGCCCGGCACATTGGGGCTGAGCACGCGGCGCAGCGCGTCATGGCGGGCGCCAGGCGGGATGTCTGGGTTCAGGCGGGTAATGGCGGCCTGCAGGCGCCCGGCGAGAATCACTTCGCGGTAGCTGGCGCGCTCGGTGCCGGGTGTCTTGGCATCGGGCGGGGAGATGTCGGGGCCGTGGGCAATAGACCATCCCAGGCCGGCCAGCCATTCGAGCGTGGTCTGTTCGACATGGTCCTCAAGAATCAGGGCGTTCGCCATTTCTTGTGTGCTCCCTTGTTGGCCCTGTCTACTTCTTTACTTTGCGGGTCAGGTCAGCTCTTTGACGAGCGGCCTGAATACGGTGGACATGCGCTGGGCCACATCTTCCAGCCAGGCGAAGTAGACCGGCCACTGGTCTTCGGCCTCCAGCGGCGAGTTGGGGCGCACCTGCAGGATGCGGCAGGCATGACCGTCGGGCAGCTCCATCCACTCCAGTTCCGCGTTCAAGGCCTGGTGGATGGCCGCCTGATGCGTCTGCAACTGCTTGAACATGGCCTTGGAATTCTCGTGGTCGATGTAGACCTCCATGCCCACGCGGTTCTCTCGCGAATGCAGCGTGGCGGCCAGGTGCACCCCCGAACGCCCCAGGGCCAGGTTGGTCCAGTGCTGGGGCAGGGGTTTCTGTGCCTTCAGGCTGGAGCCCTTGGCCTGCAACCAAGCCGCCCAGCCGGTCCAGAACTTCAACTGCCTCTGCTTGGTCGGCGTCGTTGTGGCCGCGGCCTTGGCGTTCTGCTGCCCGGTCTTGGCCCAGTCATTGGGTTTGACCACCACGTTGAAACTGGGCGCCATGGGCGAATCACCAATACGCCACAGCTCCACCTCCACCGCGAAAAAGTCCAGCTCGTCGGTGGTGTGCTGGTTCAGGAACTCCAGCGCCGCCACATGCTCGGTGCGGAAGGACTCGGCCAGCCAAACCACTTTGCGCGCGCCCACGCCCGCAGCGTAAGTGAGGATCTGACCGAGGTGGGTGTGGTTGGTCTTCTCCAACTGGTTCTCGATGATGACCTTGCCACCATCGTCTGAGCAAAGGATGTCCACCTTGAAGTCGCCCACCGGGTGCTCGGTGCCCACCAGCTCCAACTCGTTCAGGTCCAGCGACTCGGCCAGCAGGGTCAGGTTGTCGGCCTGGGCTAGCCAGGGCGTGAACTCCAAGGCCTCGTGCGACCAGGCCTTGCGCAGTGGGATGCGCTCCAGTTTGCCGAGTGGTGTTTTCATGTCGGGGCTTCCTCCAAATGTTCTGAGGCTTCGGGCAGGCGGAGCTTGTCTGAAACAAGGCGTGGAAGTAGGCTGTCACGCAGCTCAGTTAGCGACCGCACCTGTAGCTCGTTGGTTCGAATGCGCTCATCAAGCGCTCTCGCCGTCGCCGAGAACGCGGCCAAGATGCTAGGGGCCGGAAAGACGCAAGGCAGAGCTTCAAACTGACTCTTATTGATTGCTCCAAATACTGTCCCCTGGGATTCATATTCGATGAAGCGGTCACGTAGCGCCTTCATTGCATAAAACGCGAAAGACGGTGAACCATCAAAGCGAACGGCCGCAACGCCTCGGCCCACGGCACATGATTCAAGTGCTACGTTTACATCACCAACGGGCGCTCTCACGCTGACCAGAACGTCACCTGCCTCAGCAAGTCTTGTGGGGGCCGTGCAATAAACCCGAACCGCAGGAAAACGGAATCCAAAATCCGTCCGTCCCTGGTAGAAAGGCAAGCCTTCGCCCTCTTCGTTATATGTGTCGCCTGGCGGAGACTGACCCATGGTCACACGAAAGATTTCGCCGGCCTGAGAGGCATGCCACCCCTTCGGAATCAATCCCAGCGCCGACTCCTCAAACTCGGCAGGAAACAGCGCTGCCGTGGCTGCGTCCATGCTTTCGGGTTCGCGGCCCTCGGCCTTGGCGCGCACAGGGTCGAAGTCGATGAACCAGCTCTTGAACAGGGCTTGGGCGATAGATTCTAGGGTAGTGTTGGTCTGGCGGAGGAGGTCGATGCGGTCGTCGAGCGCTCCGAGGATGGCGCCGATTTCCTGTTGCGTCTCCAAGGAAGGTGTTGGGACGCGAAGCGCCTCTAGCACCGGAATGCGGACGTTGCTGACTGTCGAACCCGTTCCCTCATTCCATCCGATTTCGTGTTGAACCTGGGGGGATTGCAGCGCGAAGAGCAAGAAGCGACCGTCAACTACTTTGGGGTTTGGTCGAAGCAGCACCTGGCGCTGGCCCACGCAGCACTCAAGCCCTGGCGGCACCATACTGGGCTGCTGCCGGTTTCAAAGACACTTTGTTAAGGTGGTCGATGAAACCGGAGGTGGTTTATGGAAACGAGAAGGA
>JAIERT010000124.1 GCA_019746735.1 Burkholderiaceae bacterium
GGCTACTCGTCCGAGGACCTTGTCGGTCGCGTCAATCACAAACCACTCGTGCGTCACGTCAGCGGGTTTGGCGCTGATCGTTTTGGTCATGAGTTTTCTCTTCAGAGAGGGTTTGGGCGGCCCTTTTCCACGGTCGGTTTTCCTCTTCCGGGAATCTCTTAGGTGGTGAATTCAAGCTTCGCCGCGGGGCCACAAAAGCGCTACGAAGCCAGCCATTATACAAACTTGCAGTGGCACTGGCGCACAATCTGCCGGCCCAGCTGGCAACGCCGGCTTCAGTCACCCGAGGGACTGCTGCGCTGCCGGCTCTCGACGCAGGTCGGGTGATTCGTGTTCTCCGGCTTGAGACATTCACGAAACAGGCAGAGGGGCTTGCGCCAAAAGTCAGCGCTCGCACACAATTGCTTGGGGCCAGAAGCAGGCTTGGGCGCGGGTCGGGGCACGGGGGCGGGAACGGGACTCGCGAGCCTGGGCTGCGGCCGGGGCGCCGGCTCGGCCAGCGATGACAGAGGCTCGCCCCGGTCGTCCCGAGCCACTTCGGCCGGCGCCTCCTCCTCTGCAGCAGGCGCTGGCGGACTGGCGGCAATCAGCGGCGGGGCTGGCCGCTCGGGCGCCTCCACCACCGAGGTGTCGCGCAACGCCGTGTCATAGAACCAGACCGCAGCCGACAGCATGGCCACGAACAGCAGACCCTGCAGCAGGCGTGACCGCCAGCGCGGCCGCGCGGGAGCAACCGGCTCCGGTGCCAACGTCGGCGCCAGGCTCTGCACCGGCAGGGTCTGCTCAGGCTGCTGAACCGTCGTGCGGACGTCGGGGCTGTCGTGCGACTCAAGCGCGGGCGCCGGTACAAAAGCCGCGCCCAGAGAGGCGCGCCAGTCGAATTTGACGAGTCCAGAAGGCGCCTGCAGACCCATTTCTGCAATGAAGTCCTTCACGCTTTGCGTGCGCTGCGCCGGCTGCACGGTGAGCGCATGTTCGATGGCCTGCACAAAGGCTGGCGAGTAGCGCGTCCCGAAATGCGCCTCGACAGTGCCCGCCACGCTCTGCATTGAAGGCATGCTGTCGCTGACCACGCGCGTCGTCGCCGGCAACGGCGGATCGTTGCGCAGGCAGCCGTACACCACGGCGGCCAGAGCATAGAGATCGCTCCAGGGCCCCTGACGGAGATCCTCTGCCTCGGCGTATTGCTCGATAGGCGCGTAATTGACTTTCAGGATGGCCGTGAGCTTGCGCGAGCGGTCCGTGATGGCTCGCCGGGCCGCGCCCAGGTCCAGCAGCACCGGGGGGCCGGCGTCCTGCAGGAAGATGTTGTCGGGTGAGACGTCGCGGTGCAGGGTGTCGTTTTCGTGCAGCAGCTGCAAGGCCTGCAGGATGGACCAGAGCACGGTGCGCATCCAGTCCTCGGGCGGCGGCGCGGTCATCCGGGCCCGCGCCTGCTTGAGGGTCACGCCGCTGTACAGCGGCATCACCATATAGGCCGTATTGTTGGCCTCCCAGAAGCGGTAGACCTTGACCAGGGAGGGATGGTCGAACTGCGCCAGCAGGCGCGCCTCGGCCATGAAGGAACGGAGGCCGGAATCGTAGGTGGCCTGGTCGGCCGAGGATCGGATCGACAGGCTCAATCCTTCGGGGCGCGCAGCGAGCGCCGCCGGCATGTATTCCTTGATCGCCACCATGCGGTGCAGGGAATGATCGTAGGCGCGATAGACCAGGCCAAAGCCGCCCACCCCAAGCAGCCCCTGGATCTCGAACTCGGCCAGCCGCGTACCCGACGGCAAGGCGTCCGCATGCGCCAGCGGCGCTGGAACATCGGTCGTCGGAGAAGGCTCCAGATCAGCAGGCATCGTGGACATAAACCTCGATTCTTGCATGGCCGGCAAGGGCTCCCGCCGCCACGGCCCGCCTCAGGCAATGCCTGGTTTGCTCATGGCGAACCCGTGGGCGGCGTCTCGGCAGCGCGCTTGCGAGCCTCCACGCAGACCGGCAGCGGCATGTTCTCGGCCTTCTGGCATTCCTGGTGCAGGCACATGGAGCGGCTCAGGAAACCGGCGTCCGCACACAGCTCCCGGGCCACCGCTGCAGGCGCAGGGGCCGCCGCTGGCACCGGCCGCAGCTCCGGCGATGGCGCACGGGACGCCGGCCGGACCACGGGCTTGCGTTCCTCATCGACGTCGGTGGAGAGCACCGGCCTGGGCGCCGGCGTCTTTGCCACGGCAGGCCGGCGCGGTGCCGTTTCAGCCGCTGCGGGCGGCGGGGTAGCTTCAGCCGCCACAGCACTCTCTGCGGCCGGTGCGGGCTCGGGTACCGGTGTGGCTGCCACTGGCGCTGGGACGGGTGCGGGCGCCGGGGTCGCCACCACCGAGGCACTCGGCAAGACGCGATCCAGCACTAGGGCCGCTGCGCCGATCACCAGCAGCAACCCTGCAACCCCCCAGACGAGCCTGCGGACCGCGCGACGTGACGTCGCGCCGCGGGCGGGAGCCTGGGCCGTCTGGACCGCATCCTGCGGCTGGGTGTGCCAGAACTGGCGGGAGTTGTAGTCCTCCTCATCCTTGCGCAGGGACGTCCCGAGTTCGGTACGCCAGTCGAACTTGCTCAGGCGTGGCGGCGCCTTGAGCTTCATCTCGGTCACGAAAGCAGCCAGGCTCTGCGGCCGGTCGGTCGGTTGCACCGACAGGGCATGCTGGATGGTGCGCACGAATTCATCGGAATACGCCAGCCCGAAGTGCTGCTTGACCGTGGCCGCCACGCTGCGCACCGAGGGCTGGCTGTCACGCACCACGCGCGTCGTCGCCGGCAGCGGCGGATCGTTGCGCAGGCAGCTGTAGACCACGGCCGCTAGGGAATAGAGATCGGTCCAGGGCCCCTGCTTCAGGTCATCCGCCTCGGCGAACTGCTCGATGGGCGCGTAGTTGACCTTGAGGATGGCCGTGAGCTTGTGCGACTTGTCGGTGATGGCGCGGCGTGCAGCGCCCAGGTCCAGGAGGACGGGCGGCCCCATGTCCTGCAGAAAGATGTTGTCGGGAGAAACGTCACGGTGCAGCGCATCGCTGCGGTGCAGGACATGCAGACCCTGCAGCACCGACCAGAGCACCGTACGCAACCACTCCTCGCGCGGCGGCGCAGCCATGAGCGTGCGGGCCTGCTTGAGTGTCATGCCGCTGTACAGGGGCATGACCATGTAGGCCGTGTTGTTCGCCTCGAAAAAGCGGTAGACCTTCACCAGCGAGGGATGGTCGAACTGTGCGAGCAGCCGCGCCTCGGCGATGAAGGACTGCAGGCCCGACTGGTAGGTACCCTGATCCGCCGAGGAACGCACCGACACGGTGGCCCCGTCCAGCCGCGCCGCCAGCGCTGCCGGCATGTACTCCTTGATCGCGACGGTGCGTTGCAAGGAGGTGTCGTAGGCGCGGTAGACCAGGCCGAAGCCACCCACGCCGAGCAGGCCCTGGATCTCGAATTCGGCCAGGCGCGTGCCCGGCGGCAGGGCATCCACGTGCGTGACCGAGGGCGCCGAGGCGCTTTCGACAGGCGGTACGGGATGCGGGACAATCTCAGCCATAACGGTCGATTCTTGCATGGAAAGCAGGCGTCCCGGCTGCGGGGCTTCCCGTCGTTAACATCCACTTACCATGTTCAGCTATCGTCACGCCTTTCACGCCGGCAACCACGCCGATGTGCTCAAGCACACCGTCCTGATTGCCATGCTGCGTCACCTGACGCAGAAGGAGGCGGCCCTCACCGTCATCGACACCCACGCCGGTGCCGGCCTATACCGGCTCGACAGCGAGTTCGCCGAAACCAGCGGCGAAGCGGCCGAAGGCTTCCGTCGCCTGCTGGGGGGCCAGGGCCAGGAACCGCTGGCTCCCGCCCTGCAGGATTACCTGGAACTGGTCGCCAGCTTCAACAGCAAGGGCAGCCAGCGTGTCTATCCCGGCTCGCCCTTCATCATCCAGCGCCTGCTGCGCGAACACGATCTGCTCAAGCTCTACGAGCTGCACCCCACCGACGCCAAGACCCTGGACGCGAATGTGGCGCAGCTCAACGCCGGACGCCAGGTGGTCGTGCTGCGCGAGGACGGCTTTGGCTGCGTCACCAAATTCCTGCCCCCGCCCTCGCGCCGCGCCCTGCTGCTGTGCGACCCGAGCTACGAGATCAAGAGCGACTATGCGCGCGTAGCTGCCCTGGTGAGCGATGCGCTCAAGCGCTTCGCCACCGGCACCTACGCCGTCTGGTATCCCATCATCCCGCGCCCCGAGGCGCATGGGTTGCCGCGCAAGCTCAAGACCCTGGCCACCCAGGCTGGCAAGCCCTGGCTGCACGCCACACTGACGATCAAATCGAGCAAGATGGCGGCCGGCGAAGACGCCAAGCGCCCCGGCCTGCCGGCCAGCGGCATGGTCGTCATCAACCCACCGCACACGCTCAAGGGCCTGCTGCAACCCGCGCTGCCGCAGATGGTCAAGCTGCTGGGCCAGGACCGCAACGCCGCCTTCACGCTGGACAGCGGCAGCTGAGGCCGCCGCATGGATACCGCGGCGCGTCACCGTCTCGCCCTGATCCTGCTCTTCATCACACCGGCACTCTGGTCCGTCAACGCCCTGATCGCACGCAAGGCGCCCGGCATGATCGAGCCACATCAGCTGGCTTTGGGGCGCTGGCTGCTGGCCAGCGCGCTGTTTGCCTGGGGCAGTCATGCCGAGATCTGGGCGCAGCGTCGCCAGGTGCTGGTCGACTGGAAACAGTATCTGGTGCTCGGCGGCCTGGGCATGTGGATCTGCGGTGCCTGGGTCTACATCGGCGGTCGGACCACCAGCGCCGCCAATATCGGCCTCATCTATTCGATTTCACCGGTGCTGATCGTGCTGGCCTCGACCCTGTGGCTGGGGGAGCGCTTCACCCTGCGCCAGGCCCTCGGCGTGCTGTTGGCGCTGGGCGGCGTGCTGCACGTGGTGCTCAAAGGCCAATGGAGTGCGCTGCTGTCCATCGCCTTCGCACCTGGCGACGGCTGGATCCTGGCCGCCACCGTGTCCTGGACCCTGTATTCCCTGCTGCTGCGGAGATGGACCAGCCCGCTGGGGGTGGGCGCGCAACTGGCCGTGATCAGTCTGGCGGGTGCGCTGATCAACCTGCCCTTCGCGCTCTGGGAAACCCTGCAGGCGACCACGCCGGCCTTCTCGCTCGAAGGCGGCGTGCTGGCCTTGATCGCCGCGGTCATCCCGGGCTACGCCGCTTTTCTGGCCCACTCGATCATGCAGCGCGAACTGGGCGCCGCGCGAGTCAGCATGTTGCTCTATCTCGCGCCCATCTATACCGCCGCCATGGCCTGGCTGGTGCTGGGCGAGCCCTTGTACGGTTTCCACGTCTGGGGCATGGCCCTGGTGCTGCCAGGCATCTACCTGGTCACACGCAAGCCGGCCTCCTGAGACCGCGGGGTCAGCCGAGGCTCAGAAGCCCAGGCGCTTGCAGATCTCCAGCGTGGCCGCACTCTGGTTCATGCTGTAGAAGTGAAGGGCCGGTGCGCCACCGGCACGCAGCTGTTCGCACAGCTCCGTCACCACATCCAGGCCAAAGGCCTTGATGGAAGCCGTATCGTCGCCAAAGGCCTGCAGACGCAGGCGGATCCAGCGCGGGATCTCGGCGCCGCAGGCATCCGAAAAACGCATGAGCTGCGTAGAACTGGTGATGGGCATGATGCCCGGCACCACCGGCAGGGTCACTCCCAGCGCGTCCGCCTCTTCGACAAACCGGAAATAGGCGTCGGCGTTGTAGAAGTACTGCGTGATGGCCGAGTCGGCACCGGCCTTCGCCTTGGCCACAAAGGCCTGCAGATCGGATGCCGGGGATTTGGCCTGCGGGTGCACTTCCGGATAGGCGGCCACCTCGATATGGAAATGGTCACCGGTCTCGGCACGGATGAAGGCCACCAGATCACTGGCGTACTGGAACTCGCCACCGGCGCCGTAGCCGCTGGGCAAGTCGCCGCGCAAGGTGACCAAGCGCTTGACGCCCATGGCCTGGAGCGTGGCCAGGTTCTCGCGCATGGTCGCCTGGGTCGCGCCGATGCAGGAGATGTGCGAAGCGGCATCCCGGCCCTCGGCCAGGATCTCGCGCACCGCCGCAAACGTCCCTTCCTGCGTGGAACCGCCAGCGCCGTAGGTCACCGAACAGAACTCGGGCTGCAGAGCGTAGAGCTGCTGGCGCACCGCGCGCAGCTTCTCCACCCCTTCGGGCGTCTTGGGCGGGAAGAACTCGATACTGACCGGCAATGCCTGTTCGCTCATGCGAACCTCACTTCTTCTTGATGGCTTGAATGAAAAACTCGCGGTTGCCGTCGCCACCGGCAATCGGGGAATCGAACCAGTCGCGCACCTGCAGGCCCAGCGCCGCACAAGCCTCGCGCAGACGCTGCTCCACCACGGCGTAGAGGGCGGCGTCGCGGACGATGCCGCCCTTGCCCACCTGGCCCGGCTGCAGCTCGAACTGCGGCTTGACCAGCATCAGCAGCACGCCGCCCGGCTTGAGCCAGGGCACGACGGCCGGCAGCACCAGGGTCTGGGAGATGAAAGAGAGGTCACCCACGAGCAGGTCGAAACCGGCCTCGGGTGCCTGACCTTCCAGCGCCGCGGCGACAGCGGCGGCATCGCGGGCATTGAGCCCGTCGATACAGAGCACACGCGGGTCCTCGCGCAGGCGTGGATGCAGCTGCTCACGCCCCACATCCAGCCCCACGACGCGCGCTGCACCGGCCTGCAGCAGGCTATCCGTGAAGCCGCCGGTGGACTGCCCCAGATCGAGGCAGGTCCAGCCGGCCACTTTCAGACCCGTGTGCCGCAGCGCGCCTTCGAGCTTGAGCCCGCCGCGCGAGACGTAGCGCGCCTCGGCGTCGTCGAGCAGACGCAGCTCGGCGGCCTCCGGAAGCTCGTCGCCGTTCTTGACCACGCGCTTCCAGACCCCGGCCTGCTGCCACTCGACGCCCGCGGCGATCAGCCGCTGCGCCTGCGCCCGCGACACGGCCAGGCCGCGTTCGACGAGCAGCTGATCAGCGCGCATCAATAACGGTAGGTGTCCGGCTTGTACGGCCCCTGCTTCGGCACGCCGATGTAAGCGGCCTGCTCGTCCGTCAGCTCGGTCAGCATGGCGCCGACCTTCTTGAGGTGCAGGCGTGCCACCTTCTCGTCCAGGTGCTTGGGCA
>JAIERT010000158.1 GCA_019746735.1 Burkholderiaceae bacterium
TGGGCCTTGCCGTCGGCGATCTCGACCTTGCTGGCGAAGGTGGCTTGCGGCAGATCGGCCAGCGCGGCCAGCATCTGACCGGTCTGGTTGCAATCGTCGTCGATGGCCTGCTTGCCCAGGATGACCAGACCCGGTTGCTCCTTGTCGACCAGGGCCTTGAGCAGCTTGGCCACGGCCAGGGGCTGCAGTTCTTCGGCGGTTTCGACCAGGATGGCGCGGTCGGCACCGATGGCCATGGCCGTGCGCAGGGTTTCCTGGCACTGGGCCACGCCACAGGAGACGGCGATGACTTCGGTCACGGCACCCTTTTCCTTCAGGCGCACGGCCTCTTCGACGGCGATTTCGTCGAAGGGGTTCATGCTCATCTTGACGTTGGCGATGTCGACGCCGGTGTTGTCCGACTTGACACGAACCTTGACGTTGTAGTCGACCACGCGCTTGACGGGGACGAGGACTTTCATGGGAGCCACTCCTGCTGGTTACTGATTCAGATTTTCGATTGACGTACACGTCAATCGGACGATTCTAGGCGTTGCGCCGGCCCCCAAGGGCACCTGCGCGACATAAAAACGAACGGTCGTGCTTTTTTGGATTATATGCCGAGAAACGCCCCGGCCTGAATACCCACTCAGGATTTCGTGTGGACCACGCGCTGCGGGTACGGAATCTCGATGCCGGCCGTGCGCAGACCCTGCAGGATGGCCAGATTGATCTCGGACCGCAGGCCCTGCTGGCCGTTCTCGGGGTCGCTGATCCAGACCGAGAGGACGAATTCCAGACCGTCGGCTCCGAAGTTAACCAGATGCGCGGCCGGAGCGGGATCTCGCAACACGCGCGGATGCTCGGCGGCCGCAAGCAGTACCTGCCGCACCTGATCCATATCGCTGTCGTAGGCCACCGAGACACTGAGGCTCAGCGAGACCTTGGGATCGGCGGCCGTCAGGTTCTCGACCCGTTGGGTGATGAACAGCTCGTTGGGCACCACCGATTCGCGGCCGTTGAGCGCGCGGATCAGGGTGTAGCGCGTCTTGATGTCGGTGACCACGCCCTCGAAGTTGTCCACCCGCACCAGGTCGCCGATGCGCAGCGAACGTTCGATCAGGATCACGAAGCCGCTCACGTAGTTGGCTGCCAGCTTCTGCAGGCCGAAGCCCAGGCCCACGCCCAGCGCGCCGCCGAGCACCGACAGCGCCGTCAGGTCCACGCCGACGGCCGAAAGCACGAAGAGCAGGCCCACCAGCAGCAGGCCGGCGCGGATGACGTTGGCCGCGACCTTGCGCATGGACAGGTCGTCCACGGCCTCGCGCAGCACGCGCTTCTCGATGGTGGCCGAGATCCAGAGCACCACCACCAGCATCACGCCCGAGGACAGCACCCCCTCGAACAGGGTGCGCAGGCTGATGCGCGTCTTGCCGAAGGCAAAGGAGATGGCGTCGAGCTCGGCCAGCACCGCCGGCAGCAGGCCGGTGATCCAGAGCACGGCCCCGCCCCAGGCCAGCCAGGACACCACGCTCTCGATCAGCTTGATCGCCGAGGACTGCGGAAAGGAGGCCCCGAGCACGCGCACGAAGAGCCGAATGGCCGCCAGGGACACGAAGATGGGCAGGGCCACCTTGAGGACGACCACCGGCTGGTAGACCGCCACGCCGTAACGCGCGGCATAGATGAAGACCAGGGCCAGCACGGGAAACAGCAGGCCGTCGATGGTGTAACGGCCGAACCAGACGGAATCGGGTGCTGCGCCGCGCCGCAGCAGGCGGGCCAGGCCCCAGGCCAGGCTCACACAGGCCAACAGCACGAGCGCCTCGACCCAGACGCGGGTCCCGCCCAGCTCCTGCAAAAGGTGTTGAAGTTCGGTCATGGGTGCCGATTCTCACCGAACTGCAGACCGGGAGCTGCGCGGCGATCGGCTAATCTACCTGCCTGCCTATGGAGATTGCCATGACCGACCGCTCCCCCCTGCCCCGCCGCCATCTGCTGGGCGCCGTGGCCGCTGCCGCTGCCACCGGCGCCACCCTGCCCGCGCGGGCAGCGGGCAAACCTGGCGCCGACGGCCCGCCGCACAAGATCGTCTACCAGCTCAACCGCGCCGAGCCGGACTACCAGGAAGCCATCCTCAACTCCATCGGCGCCATGCTCAAGAAGTATGTGGACGATGTGGCGATCGCCGTCGTTGTCTGGGGGCCGGGCATCCATCTTCTGGCGAAGAAACCGCAGCGCCCGGTGGCGCCGTTGCTGCAGCAGCGCGTCAGGAGCATGAGCGAGTCCTATGGCGTGGAATTCGTAGCCTGTGGCAACACCATGTACAGCCTGGGCTGGCGCAAGGCCGACATGCTGGAGATCGCGCGCATCGAGGAAGTCGGCGCGGCCGCGGTGATGGAGTTCCAGGAAAAGGGTTACGCCTACCTGGCCTGGTAAGCCGAGGCCTCAGACCCCGGCCAGCGTGCGCAGATGCGCCTCGACACTGCGGCCCAGCGCGCTGAGGTTGTAACCACCCTCCAGGCAGGAGACGATGCGCTGCTTGCTGTAGCGCCGGGCCACGTCCATGATGCGCCCGGTGATCCAGGCATAGTC
The DNA here is from genome assembly GCA_019746735.1 of Burkholderiaceae bacterium. Lineage (GTDB taxonomy): Bacteria > Pseudomonadota > Gammaproteobacteria > Burkholderiales > Burkholderiaceae_C > Hylemonella. The sequence goes on from JAIERT010000158.1 coordinate 2,575, forward strand.
CTCCTCGACCAGACCGAGCTGGGCCAGGTCGTCCTCGCGGTGGGCATCGAAGCCCGCGCTGATGAAGATCATCTCGGGCTTGTGCGCCTCCAGCCGCGGCATCCACAGCGTCTCCACGATGTCGCGGATGGCCATGCCCCGGGTGTAGGCCGGCACCGGCACGTTGACCAGGTTGTCGGCGTCCGAGCGTGAACCGCCCGGCGGGTAGAAGGGGTGCTGGTAGAAGCTCACCATGAGAATGCGCGGATCGCCGGCCACGATGTCCTCGGTGCCATTGCCATGGTGCACGTCGAAATCGACGATGGCCACGCGCTTGAGACGGTGTCGCTCCACCGCGTACTTGGCGGCCACCGCCACGTTGTTGACGAAGCAGAACCCCATGGCCTGCTCGCGCCCTGCGTGGTGTCCGGGCGGACGCACGGCGCAGAAGGCGTTCTGCAACTCCCCGGCAATCACGGCATCGGTGGCGGCCAGCGCCGCACCGGCGCCACGCATGATGGCATTCCAGCTGTCCGCGTTCATGGACGTGTCCGGGTCGACCATGGCATAGCGTGGTCCGCCCGCGAGCTGCTCTTCGACCAGGGTGGCGCTCATGCCGCGCAGGGCCAGCACATGCGTCCGGCTGTGCGCCAGCTCCACCTCGTCCAGCGAGGCCATGGGCGCCTCGATGCGGATGAGGGCATGGTCCACCCCGCTGATCAGCAGCCGCTCCTCGATGGCGTCGAGCCGCTCCGGGCACTCCGGGTGACCCGGACCCATCTCGTGCTTGCGGCAGTCACCATGCGTGTAATAGCCTGTCTTGCTCATGACTCATCCGATTTCGGTTATGTTCGCATCATGGACGCACAAGCCAAGATTAAAGCACTGCTGCAACAACTCAACACCGTCATCGTCGGCAAGCCCGCCCAGGTCAGCGACGGCGTGGCCTGCCTGCTGGCCGGCGGCCATCTGCTGATCGAGGACGCCCCGGGCGTGGGCAAGACCACGCTGGCGCATGCGCTCTCGCGCAGCTTCGGCTTGCAGTTCTCGCGTGTGCAGTTCACGGCCGATCTCATGCCCAGCGACCTCTCGGGCGTGTCCATCTACGACCGCAACCAGAACGCCTTCGTCTTTCATCCCGGCCCCATCTTCGCCCAGGTGCTGCTGGCCGACGAGATCAACCGCGCCAGCCCCAAGACCCAGAGCGCCCTGCTCGAGGCCATGGAGGAGCGCCAGGTCACGATCGAGGGCGAGACACGGCCCCTGCCACTGCCCTTCTTCGTGATCGCCACCCAGAACCCGCAGGAGCAGCTGGGCACCCACCCCCTGCCCGAGTCACAGCTGGACCGCTTCCTGATGCGCATCTCGCTGGGCTACCCCGATCGCGCGGCCGAACGCGAGCTGCTGGCCGGCCGCGAACGGCGTGAGATGGTCGAGCAGTTGCAGGGCCTGCTGAGCTCCGAAGAGCTCAAGGCCCTGCAGCAGCAGGTGCTGGCCATCCACGCTGCACCGCCCTTGCTTGACTATCTGCAAGACCTCATTGCCGCCACACGCAACGGCCGCTGGTTCGTGCAGGGCCTGTCACCGCGCGCCGGCCTGGCCGTGCTGCGTGCCGCCAAGGCCCAGGCTCTGATCAGCGGGCGTGACTATGTGGCCCCTGACGACGTCCAGGCCATCCTGCCGCAGACCACGGCCCACCGTTTGGTGCCCGTGGCCAGCGCCGGCCGCGGTCCGCTGGAGCAGGTGCGCGCCATGCTCGACGCCGTGCCCCTGCCCTGAGGACGCCGGCCCATGAGCGCGGCACCGCCTCTGCCGAACCCCCTGCTGCATCCGCTGGGCCATGTGCGCGCCCGCTGGCAGCACTGGTGGCAGGCGCGCCTGCCGCGCAGCGACACGCACACGCTGACCCAGCGCAACGTCTACATCCTGCCCACGCGCGCCGGCTTCATGCTGGCCACCACCCTGCTGGTGCTGTTGGTCGCGTCCATCAACTACCAGCTCAACCTGGGCTATCTGCTGACCTTCCTGCTCGGTGGCTGCGCCATCGTGAGCATGCACACCTCGCACGGCACGCTGCGCGGCCTGACCCTGGTGCTGCACCCGGTGGACGCGCATCACGCCGGCACGCCCACGCGGCTGCGCATCAGCCTGCACAACGCGCGCAAGGCGGCACGCTACGGCATCGGCCTGCGCGTGCACACGCCGGACGAGATCACGCACTGGGTCTGGTGCGACGTACCCAGCCTGGGCAGCAGCGACGTGGAACTGGTGCTGCCCGGCCTGCCGCGCGGCCGCCACGACATCCCCACGCTCAGCGCCGAGACCCGCTTCCCCCTGGGCATCTTTCGCGTCTGGACGCTCTGGCGTCCCGCCGCCAGCGTGCTGGTCTACCCGCAGGCTGAAGCATCGCCACCGCCGCTGCCACCGGGCGAGCCCCACAGCAGCGGCGGTGCGGCCGCGCGCCATGTGGCCAGCAGTGAGTTCGACGGCGTGCGCCCCTACCGCCGCGGCGACCCGCTCAAGAGCATCGTCTGGAAGAAGGCCGCCAAGACAGACGAGCTGGTGAGCCGCGATAGCCTGCAGGCCCAGCATTTCCAGCTCTGGCTGGACCTCAACGAGACCTATGGCGCCACCACCGAGCAGCGTCTCTCGCGCCTGTGCGCCTGGGTGCTGCAGGCCGAGGCGCAGGAGCTGGACTACGGGCTGCGCCTGCGGGGCATGGAGCTGGCCCCGGCGCAGGGCGAAGCCCACAAGCGCGCGTGCCTGCAGGCGCTGGCCCTGTACTGAGCTGAGCGGAGTGCCAGCGCCTCCCATCTTCATGCGAGGCATCCCTGGCCTGGCCCGATTAGCATCGCGTCATGCATGACCCGTCCACCGGAACGCCTGCCCGGCTGCTGACACCCTGCCTGCTCGGCGGGGTCGCCGGCATCGCGCTGCAGCTGCAGCAGCCGCAGCTCTGGCCGGTAACCGCCTACGCCCTGACGCTGGCCGCCGCGCTTGCCCTCCTGCTGGTCTTGCGCCGGCTGTCACGCCCACCGCTGCAGCTGACGCTGGCCTTCGTCGCCGCGGTCCTGCTGGCCCACGCCAGCACTGGCCTGCGCGCCACCCACTTCCAGCGGCAGGCCCTGGACCCGGCCCTCGAGGGCCGGGACCTCAATGTCACGGGCCGCATCAGCGCCATGCCGCAGTTCGGCGAGAACAGCACGCGCTTTCGCTTCAGCGTCGAACACGCCACGCAGGACGGCCAGGCCGTTTCGGTGCCGCCCCGCCTCTACCTGAGCTGGTACGGCGGCTTCCGCAACGAGGACGGCGCCGTGCTCGAACCTTTCCTGCAGGCGCCCGCGCTGCAGGCCGGCGAACGCTGGCGCTTCAACGTCCGCCTGCGCGCGCCGCATGGCGCACGCAACCCGCATGGCTTCGATTTCGAGCTCTGGCTCTGGGAGCAGGGCCTGCAGGCCACGGGCTATGTGCGCACCGGCCGCAAGGATCCGCCGCCGCAGAACCTGGGACCCAGTGGCGCACATCGCGTTGAACTGGCGCGCCAGGGGGTGCGCGATGCGATCCAGCAGCGTGCGCCGGCCCTGCCGGAGACGCCGCAGGAGCAGGCCCGGGCACGCGCCCTGGGCGTGGTCGCGGCGCTGGTCACGGGCGACCAGCAGGCCATTGCGCGCAGCGACTGGGATGTGTTCCGGGCCACCGGCGTGGCGCACCTGATGAGCATCTCGGGCCTGCACATCACGCTCTTTGCCTGGCTGGCGGCCCTGCTGCTGCGCGGGCTCTGGCGCGCCTCGCCGCGCCTGTGCCTGCGCTACCCCGCGCAGCATACCGGCCTGCTCGGCGGTCTGGCGCTGGCAGCCGCCTATGCGCTCTTCAGCGGTTGGGGTGTACCGGCGCAGCGCACCGTGCTCATGCTGGCCACGGCCACGCTGCTGCGTCTGACGGCGCGGCGCTGGCCCTGGCCGCAGCTGTGGCTGCTGACAGCCGCCGTGGTACTGGCTGTCGACCCCTGGGCGCTGTTGCAGCCGGGCTTCTGGCTGAGCTTCGTGGCCGTCGGCGTGCTGTTTGCCGGCGTCGGCCACGACACTGCAGACGCGACGCGTACCCTGCGCGCGCGGCTGCTGGGCCTGCTGCGCGAACAGTGGCTGATCACGCTCGCCCTGGCGCCGCTGACGCTGCTGTTCTTCGGCGAGGTCTCGCTGGTCGGCCTGCTGGCCAATCTGCTGGCGATTCCCTGGGTGACGCTGGGCGTGACGCCGCTGGCCCTGCTGGGCACACTCTGGTCGCCGCTGTGGGATGCCGCGGCCTGGGCCGTACAGGTCCTGGGCACCCTGCTGACCCAGCTCGCCGGCCTGCCGCTGGCCACGCTGGCCGTGGCGCAGGCCCCGCTGTGGGCCGGACTGGCAGCGGTGCTCGGCGGCCTCTTGCTGGTCCTGCGCCTGCCCTGGCCCGTGCGGCTGGCCGGCCTGCCCCTGCTGCTGCCGGCGCTGCTGTGGCAACCGCCTGCGCCGTCGCCAGGACAGTTCGAGCTGCTGGCCGCCGATGTGGGCCAGGGCAATGCCGTGCTGGTGCGCACGGCCTCGCACGCCCTGCTCTACGACACGGGGCCGCGCTATGCCAATGACAGCGACGCCGGCCAGCGGGTGCTGGTGCCGCTCTTGCGCGCGCAGGGCGTGCGGCTGGACACCCTGGTGCTGAGCCATCGCGACA
>JAIERT010000405.1 GCA_019746735.1 Burkholderiaceae bacterium
TCGCGGCCCGCGCCCTGCGGCGACATGAGGCTCACCCCTCCCAACCCTCCCCTTCCAGGGGAGGGCTAAACTTCTTGCAGTTGTGATCGTTCTGCTGTGAATTTCCTGCCCATCACCGATCCGTATTTCTATCTGGTGTCGGTGCCGGCGGTGCTGCTGCTGGGCATCAGCAAGAGCGGCTTCGGTGCGGGCTTCGGTTCGCTGGCCGTGCCCATGATGGCGCTGGCGGTGACCGTCCCGCAGGCCGCGGCCATCCTCATGCCCGTGCTGCTGCTCATGGACCTGCTGGGCATCGCCGCGCTGCGCAAGGACTTCGATCGTGACCTGCTGAAGTTCATGCTGCCCTGGGGCCTGCTGGGCACATTGATCGGCACCCTGCTGTTCAAGCTGCTGGCCGCCCACGTCGTGGCCGGCATCGTGGGTGTGTTCACGCTGCTCTTCCTGGCCCAGCGCCTGCTGTTTCCGCCACGGGCCGACAGCGCGCCGCCGCCGCGCTGGCTGGGCGCTGTGCTGACCACGGCCGGCGGTTTCACGAGCTTCGTCGCCCACGCGGGCGGGCCGCCTGTCTCGGCCTATGTGCTGCCGCTCAAGCTGCGGCCCATCGTCTTCGCGGCCACGCTGTCCTGGTTCTTCTTCTTCATCAACCTGTCCAAGTGGGTTCCCTATGCCTGGCTGGGCCTGCTGGACTGGCGCAATCTGGCCACCTCCCTCGTGCTGCTGCCGCTGGCGCCCGTGGGCGTGTGGATCGGCGTGCGCATGGCGCGGCGCATCGACCCGAAGCTGTTCTACCGGCTGATCTACCTCGGCTTGCTGCTCACCGGCGTGAAGCTGGTCTGGGATGCCTTCCATTGAATGCGTGTAGGGTGGATGATCTGGAAGAATCCTCCCCATGCTCACCCTCATCTACGCCCATCCCTATCCCCTGCATTCGCGCGCCAACCGCGCCCTGCTGGAGGCGGTGCGGGATCTGCCGGGCCTGCATATCCGTGATCTCTATGCGCTCTATCCCGACTTCCACATCGACGCGCGGGCCGAGCAGGCCGCGCTGGCGGACAGCCACACCGTGGTGCTGCAGCACCCGCTGCACTGGTACCACGCCCCGGCCCTGCTGAGCCTGTGGTTCGAGAAGACCCTGGCCTATGGCTGGGCCTACGGCCATGATCCGGCCGGGCAGGCCACACGCGCCCTGGAGGGCAAACGCCTGCTCTGGGCCGTGAGCACGGGCGGCGCCGAACGCGCCTACCAGCCCGAGGGCTACAACCACCACACCATGGTGCAGATCGCCACGCCCATCCAGCAGACCGCGCTCTACTGCGGCCTGCAGTGGCTGGAGCCGCACATCGTCCACGGCGCCCACCGCCTGTCCGCGCCGGAGCTGGCGACGGCGGCGCAGGGTTACCGTGCGCGCCTGCAGGCCGAGCTCGATACCCCATCCCCGCAGGAGCGCTGACATGGCCACCGAAGGACCCAATCTCATCCCCGTGGTCACGCTGCTGGCCGCGGCCGTGTTGGCCGTGCCCCTGTTCAAGCGCCTGGCCCTGGGCGCGGTGCTGGGCTATCTGGCGGCCGGCGTCCTGATCGGACCCTCGGGGCTCCAGCTGATCGCCGACCCCGAGACCATCCTGCACACGGCCGAGCTCGGGGTGGTGATGTTCCTCTTCATCGTCGGCCTGGAGATGCGGCCCAGCCATCTGTGGCAGATGCGCCGGCAGATCTTCGGCCTGGGCTCGCTGCAGGTGCTGGTGGCCATGGTGCTGCTGGCGCCGGTGGGCGTGATGTTCGGCCTGGGCTGGGCCCAGGCCTGGGTGGTGGGCACGGGTTTCGTGCTCACCTCCACGGCCATCGTGATGCAGATGCTGCAGGACCGGCACCAGATGGGCAGCCCCGCGGGCCAGCGCGTGGTGTCCATCCTGCTGCTCGAGGACCTGCTGATCGTGCCGCTGCTGGCCCTGGTGGCCTTCATCGCCCCGGGCGGCGAGACCAGCACCTGGCTGGACCGTGCCCAGAGCATCGCCATCGCCCTGGGCGCGACCGCGGTGCTCGTGGCGGTGGGGCGCTGGCTGCTCAACCCGCTGTTCGTCGTGCTGTCGGGGACGCGCTCGCGCGAGGTGATGACGGCCGCGGCCCTGCTGGTGGTGCTGGGCGCGGCGCTGTGGATGGACCTGGGCGGTCTCTCGGCCGCCATGGGCGCCTTCCTGGCCGGGGTCATGCTGGCCGAGTCCTCTTTCCGGCATCAGCTGGAAGCGGATGTCGAGCCCTTCAAGGGCCTGCTGCTAGGCCTGTTTTTCCTGGCCGTGGGCATGTCCATGGACCTGGCCATCATTGCCGCCAACTGGCAGGAAGTGATCATCAGCGTGCTGGCCTATATGGTGCTCAAGTCCGCGGCCATCTATGGCGTGGCGCGACTGGCCCGGGCGAATCACGACGAGGCGCTGGAGCGCATGGTGCTGATGGCCCAGGGCGGCGAGTTCGCCTTCGTGCTCTACGCTGCGGCCGTGACGGCGGGCATCCTGGATGCGCGCATCAATTCCGTCTACACCGCGGTCATCATCCTCTCCATGGTCCTCACGCCCATCCTGCTGCTGGTGCACGGGCGCTGGGTGGCGCGCTGCAAGAGCCGGGACATCAATGAGGAGCGCCCGATGGACACCGAGATGGACCACAGCCCGGTCATCATCGCGGGCTTTGGCCGCTTCGGCCAGGTGGTGGGGCGTCTGCTGATGTCCAACGGCATCGTCAGCACCATCATGGACAACGACGCCGTGCACATCGAAAGCATGCGCCAGTTCGGCTTCAAGGTCTATTACGGTGACGCGACCCGGCTCGACCTGCTGCACGCGGCGGGCGCGCAGCATGCCCGCACCCTGATCGTCGCGGTGGACGATCGGGATGCGGCCAAAACCATCGTCGAGATTGCACGGCATTCCTTCCCGCACCTCACGGTGCTGGCGCGTGCCTACGATGTGCCCCATTACTACGAGCTCAGGAAGGCCGGCGCCCACGTGATCCAGCGCGAGGTCTATGAAAGCTCCTTGCGCCTGGGCCGCCACGCGCTGGAAACCCTGGGCTTCGGTGCCTACGAGGCCAAGGAGATGGCCGACGCCTTCCGGCGCACCAACCAGAAGCAGGTGGACGACTTCGCCCAGCTGCGCGAACAGGTGCAGCCCAAAGAGTATGCGCGAGTCATCCGCGAGAGCCGTGAGGAGCTGGAGCGCCAGCTGCGCGAGGAGACCCGGCGCGGCAGGTCGCCTTACGGGTGGCAGGCGGCCGAGTTGCGGGCCCGCGACGATCAGCCTTGAACCGTGCGGGCTTCCCGGTGGGTCTGCGCTAACATGCAACTTGAACCTACTACCAGGAGCGCGTGATGCCGGTTGTCGTGGTTGCGAATCCCAAGGGCGGTGTGGGCAAGTCCACGCTGTCCACCAATGTGGCGGGCTACTTTGCCAGCCAGGGGCACAAGGTCATGCTGGGCGACGCGGATCGTCAGCAGTCCTCGCGCCTGTGGCTGGGCCTGCGGCCCGCGACGGCGCGCCCCATCGTGAGCTGGGACGTGGGGGAAGACAAGCTGGCCAAGCTGCCCAAGGGCACGACCCATGTGGTGCTCGACACCCCGGCCGGTCTCAAGGGCGCCCGCATGAAGGAGGTGCTGCAGCATGCCGACAAGGTCATCGTGCCGCTGCAGCCCAGCGTCTTCGACATCTTCGCCACGCGCGACTTTCTCGACGAGATCCGCCAGCACGCCCATAAGGGCATGCAGGTGGGCATCGTGGGCATGCGCGTGGACGGCCGCACACTCTCGGCCGACAAGCTCAAGGCCTTCGTCGAAAGCTTGGGTCTGCCCGTGCTGGCCTATCTGCGCGACACGCAGAACTACATCCACCTGGCGGCCCATGGTCTGACGCTCTTCGACGTGGCGCCGAGCCGGGTCGAGAAGGACCTGGAGCAGTGGCAGGGCATCTGTCGCTGGCTGGATCGCTGAGCGTCGCGTCGCGCGCATGACAGGGCCGCCTGCGGGCGGCCCCTTACATTGGCGGCATGAAAACCTTCCAGTCCCTCCAGGAGTTTCCCGCACTCGTGGGCCAGGAAGTCGCGGTCAGCGACTGGCTCACCATCACGCAGGAGCAGGTCAACCTCTTCGCCCAGGCCACGGGCGACCACCAGTGGATCCACGTCGACGTGGACAAGGCCAAGGCCGGGCCTTTCGGCGCGCCGATCGCCCATGGCTTTCTGACCCTCTCCCTGCTGCCACGCTTCTTCGAGACCACGATGGAGATCGTCGAGTCGCGCATGGGCGTGAACTACGGCCTCAACCGTGTGCGTTTCATGGCCCCGGTGCCCGTGGGCAGCCGCCTGCGCGCACGCATGAAACTGCTGGCCTGCGAGCCCATCGCCAACGGCGGCATGCAGATGAACTGGGAAGTGACGGTCGAGCGCGAGGGCGAGGCCAAGCCGGTCTGCGTGGCCGAGTCGATCGCCCGGCGCTACCCCTGAGCCGCTTCAGTCCGCCGCAAAACCGTTTTGCCGCCAGGCCTCGAACACCGTCACCGCCACGGCGTTCGAGAGGTTCAGGCTGCGCTGGCCCGCGCGCATGGGCAGCTTGAGCTGCTGCGCCGGGGCGAAGGCGGCGCGCACGGCGTCGGGCAGGCCGCTGGTTTCCGAGCCGAAGACCAGCCAGTCGCCGGGCCGAAAGGCCAGATCGTGGACGAAACGCGTGCCGCGTGTGGTGAGCGCAAACAGGCGCTCGGGCCGCGGCTGCTCGCTGACGACGAAAGCCTCCCAGCTGGCATGGCGTTTCACCTCGGCGTACTCGTGGTAGTCCAGGCCGGCGCGACGCATCAGTCGGTCTTCCATGGAAAAGCCCAGGGGCTCGATCAGGTGCAGGGTGCAGCCCGTGTTGGCGGCCAGGCGGATGACATTGCCCGTGTTGGGCGGGATCTCGGGATGGACCAGGACGATGTGGAACATGGCGCTATTGTCTTCGGCCCCAAGGCCGGGACTGGAAATTCGCGGGCCGCTTCCTAGAATGAATCCGTCGGCACACCGGAGACGGACCATGAAAGCACTGGATCAGCTGCACCGCGACTTTGGCGCCTTTTTCCCCACGGGTCATATGGTGGTGGCCTTCCATCAGGCCGAGGATGCGCATCGGGTCGTCCACGAGCTGGAGGCGATGATGCATCGTCCGCCGGACGTGCTCGAAGTCGCGCCCGAGGACATGGCGGCCTTTGCCGAGAGGAATCTGCACCAGGCCGGCTTCATCGCCCACCTGGGGAGCAGCCTGACCACGGTGCAGGCCTTCCTGGACGCGGCGCGCGCCGGGGCGACATTCCTGATCCTGCCCACGCCCACCCAGCAGATGGCCGAGCACGTTTCGCAGGCCATCCACCACGTGCCCTTCATGCTGGCCGAGCGCTACCACCGCATGGTCATCGAGACGGTGCACTGAGACGTGCTCACTCGGTCCGGGCCAGGACCAGGCCCGTGATGTGCGTCGCCCCGGCCGTGCGCAGCAGGCGGGCGGCGGCGTGCAGCGTGGCGCCGCTGGTCATCACATCGTCGACCAGTACCAGGCTTCGACCCTGCAGGACGTCCGGCGCGCCTGTGGCCAGACCGAAGGCGTCCTGCACATTGCGCAGGCGGCGGCTCAGCGGCAGGCTGCTCTGGGCCGGCGTATCGCGCAGGCGCAGCAGCAGATCGGCGCGTGTCTTGCCCGGCGCCAGCTGCCGGGCCAGTTCCAGGGCCTGGTTGAAGCCGCGCTCGCGCAGCCGCTGGGGCGAGAGCGGCAAGGGCAGCAGCAGATCGGCCGCGTCCACGGCGGCTGCAACACCCGGGCTGTCCCGCATCAATCGCCCCAGCGCGGCCGACCAGCCCGGGCTGGTCCCGAATTTGTAGCGCGCGATCAGGCCGCTCCACGGGTATTCATAAGAGACCACGGCCAGGCACCGGTCCAGTGGGGGTGCATCCTTGATGCATGCGCCACAGCGTTCCAGACCGGCGGGCAGGGGCAGGGCGCACAGTTTGCAGCGCGACCGGGGCTGGACGAAACGCGCCATGCAGGCGGGGCAGACCGGGCTGGCCGGCCAGGCGTGGCAGAGGGCGCACTGCCCGGGCAGCGCGGCGCTGAGGCGATGGAGCAGGGCGCGGAACATGGTTGTCGGGGCGGGGACAGGCCCCAGTCAATATACTCGCCGCTTCCCCATGAACGATCCCCGTCCCCCCACCATCGATCCCGTGGCTGCCGCACGCTGGCAGCAGCGGCCACAGCCGGCCTCGGCCTGGCTGCACGAAGAGGTGGCGCGCCGCATGGAGCAGCGCCTGGACTGGATCGTGCGCCAGCCGCGCAGCTGGCTGCACTGGGAGCCGGTGCGCGGCGGTCTGCAGGCCCAGGCGCTGCTCGCCCGGCGCTATCCCGATGCCCGCTGTGAAGTCCGCGCCCTGGTGCCGCAGGAGCAGGCGCTGGCCTCTCGGGCGGCCGCGCGGCCCTGGTGGCGCTCGCTGAAGACCGCGCTGCGCCCGGCGCCCGCCCTGGCCCCCGAACTGCTCTGGGCCAATATGAGCCTGCACATGAGCGCCGATCCGCAGGCCCTGATCGCCCAGTGGCACGAGGCGCTGGCGGTCGACGGTTTCCTCATGTTCTCCTGTCTGGGGCCAGACACCCTGCGCGAGCTGCGCGGGCTGTATGCCGCCCTGGGCTGGCCGGCACCGGCCCACGAGTACACGGACATGCACGACTGGGGCGACATGCTGGTGGGGGCCGGCTTCGCGGAGCCCGTCATGGACATGGAACGCATCGAGCTGAGCTTCGAGACCCCGCAGCGTCTGCTGCAGGAGCTGCGCGAACTCGGCCGCAATCTGCATCCGGCGCGCTTTGCGGGCCTGCGCGGGCGAGGCTGGCAGGCCCGGCTGCACGCGGCCCTGGGCAGCCTGGCCGGCGCCGACGGGCGCCTGCGCCTGAGTTTCGAGATCATCTACGGCCATGCCTTCAGGCCGCAACGCCGGCTGACCGTGGCGCCCGAGACCCGCCTGAGCCTGGACGAGATGCGCCGCAGCCTGCGCCGCGGCCACGGCAGCGCGCCCGGTTGAGGGGCACCGCGGCGCCGGCCGGCCGCGGAAAAGTGCTGGGCTACAATAAGCGGTTGCTGAATTTTGAGATTCAACGGCAGCTTGCCGCCTGCATCCGCCTGGGTGAGAGGTGCATCGGTCACAAGCCGCATGTGGTGCGAGCCTGAGCAGTCCTGGAATATTTAAGACATTGAAGAAGTGAACATGATGAAGAGCATTTCTAATAAATT
>JAIERT010000300.1 GCA_019746735.1 Burkholderiaceae bacterium
CCCAGGTTGGTCTCGAAGCCGTCCATCTCGACCAGCATCTGGTTGAGGGTCTGCTCGCGTTCGTCGTTGCCGCCACCAAGGCCGGCGCCACGCTGGCGGCCCACGGCGTCGATTTCATCGATGAAGATGATGCAGGGCGCGTTTTTCTTGGCGTTCTCGAACATGTCACGCACGCGCGCGGCACCGACACCGACGAACATCTCGACGAAGTCCGAACCCGAAATGCTGAAGAACGGCACCTTGGCTTCACCCGCGATGCCCTTGGCCAGCAGGGTCTTGCCGGTGCCCGGGGGGCCAACCAGCAGCAGGCCACGCGGGATGCGACCGCCGAGCTTCTGGAATTTCTGCGGATCCTTGAGGAAGTCCACGACTTCCTTCACCTCTTCCTTGGCCTCGTCGCAACCCGCAACGTCGGCGAAGGTCACCTGGTTGTTGTTCTCGTCGAGCATGCGCGCCTTGCTCTTGCCGAAGCTGAAAGCACCGCCCTTGCCGCCACCCTGCATCTGGCGCATGAAGTAGATCCAGACGCCGATCAGCAGCAGCATGGGACCCCAGCTGACCAGCAGGGTCATGAGCAGGGAGCCTTCCTCGCGCTGTTTGTTGTCGAACTTGACACCAGCATTGCGCAGGTCACCGATCAGGCCGCGGTCCAGATAGGTGCCCGTGGTGCGCACCTTGCGGTCATCGATGGTGAGGGCGACGATCTCGGTACTGCCGCCGGCGCCTTCCTGGATGACCGCACTCTTGATGCGGCCGCTCTGGACTTCGTCGAGGAAATCGGAATAGCTCAGCGTGCTGGTCGCGCCAGTCGTGCGAGCGTCGAACTGCTTGAACACCGTGAAGAGGACAAGCGCGACGACCAGCCAGACGGCGACTTTGGAAAACCACTGATTGTTCAAGTGCAGCTCCAGTAGGGATGCCAAGGAAACATATAACTTGGACCCATTTTAGGCCTTTCAAGCCCGGCGCCGATTGATTTTGCAGTCGACAGCCATTGATGCCAGAGGGGATTTGTGCGCTCCTGCACACCCAGGCCCGGGACGGCGCGCCCGGGGATCCCTGGCGTCAGGTGGCGGCCTGGGGTTTCAGACCGATGCCCACAAGGAAAGTTTCTGACGAACGGTCACGCGAAGCCTTGGGCTTGAGCGGCTTGACGGTCTGGAAATTGGCCCGAAAACGCTGCACCAGCTCGTTGTAACCGCTGCCATGGAAGACTTTGGCCACCAGGGCGCCCGAGGGCTTGAGGTGCTGCTGGCAGAAATCGATGGCCAGCTCGATCAGTTCCTCGATCCGGGCCGTGTCCACCGAGGCCACTCCCGAAAGATTTGGGGCCATATCCGACACCACGAGGTCGGCTTGGCGCCCCTGGAGCAGCTCTTCCAGCTGGGCCAGGACCGCCGCCTCCCGGAAATCGCCCTGGATGTACTGCACCCCCTCGATCGGCTCCATGGGCAGCAGGTCCAGGCCGATGATGGCTCCCCTGAGCTCGCCCACGGCCGCCCCGCCGGGCGCCATGCGACGGCGCAGGTACTGGCTCCAGGCCCCGGGCGCGCAGCCCAGATCCACCACCACCTGGCCGGGCTTGACCAGCTTGAGGGTTTCGTCGATTTCCTTGAGCTTGTAGGCCGCGCGCGCGCGGTAGCCCTCCTTCTGCGCCAGCTTCACATACGTGTCGTTGACGTGGTCGTTGAGCCAGGACTTGTTGACCTTCTTGCTCTTGGTTTGGACTTTCATTTTCTCTTTCAGACCGGCACCCGGTATCGGCCGGGCGCCATAGCGACGATAATAAACAGATGCCAGCGATACAACTGACCCCCGCCCAGCGCAAGGAATTCCGCGCCGAGGCCCACCACCTCGACCCCGTCGTGATGATCGGTGGCGACGGCCTGACGGCCGCCGTCAAGAAGGAAACCGACGCCGCGCTCAAGGCCCATGGCCTGATCAAGGTGCGGGTCTTCTCCGACGACCGCACCGAGCGCGAAACCATCTTCCAGACCCTGGCGGACGAACTCAACGCTGCCCCGATCCAGCACATCGGCAAGCTGCTCGTGCTCTGGCGCCCCAAACCGGCCAAGGAGCGCGTCGAGGACGAGGACCGCATGCCCGGCCCGCGCGACGTCAAGGTGCTCAAGTTCAGCAAGCGGGGCGGCCAACGGCCCGAAGTCAAGATCCTGCGTGTGCTGGGCAACCAGCGCCTCACCCCCGGGGGCAAGATCAAGCGCGCCAAGCCCAAGCAGACCAGCGTCAAGAAGCGCAGTCAGACCTGACGCCTGTTCAGACGCCAGAAGGTGATGGCGGCGCAGAACCACTGCAAGGCATAGAGGGTGCTGCCCACCCGGTGCCAGAGCGTCAGGTTCTCGCGTGCCACGATGCGCGGCGCGACGGCGAATTCCACCAGCAAGGCCAGCAACATCCCCCCGACGACTGTCAGCCGCACGGCTTGCAGCGGGCCGGGATCGGCGGACTCGTCTTCGCCGTCCCGCGGGCGTGAAGCCATCAGGAGCAGCAGGGTGCAGACCACGCTCACCCAGGTCTGGGCCGTGAACAGCTTGGCGGCCATGCCGCCCGCCAGCGCCGGACTAGGCAGATGAACGAACAGCAGGGGAACCACCAGAAAACCGATGGTCGTGAGGCTGCCCCACCAGAGCGCAGCAGCCCACAGCGGCAGGCGGAGCAGGAAGGCGCGCATGGCCGTGCCAGGGTGCGGGTTCAGCGGTAGCTGACAGCCACGATCTCGTAGCGTTTGAGACCGCCGGGCGCCTGGACCTCGGCCGTATCGCCCTCTTCCTTGCCGATCAGCGCACGCGCAATCGGCGAGCCCACGTTGATCAGCCCCAGCTTGAGGTCGGCCTCGTCTTCACCGACGATCTGGTAGGTCACGCTCTCACCCGTGGACTCCTCTTCGAGTTCCACGGTAGCACCGAACACCACCTTGCCACCAGCATCGATGGAAGCGGGGTCGATGATCTGGGCTGCAGAAAGCTTGCCCTCGACTTCCTGGATGCGGCCTTCGATGAAACCCTGGCGGTCCTTGGCGGCATCGTACTCGGCGTTCTCGCTCAGGTCGCCCTGGGCACGCGCCTCGGCGATGGCATTGATCACGGCGGGACGGTCCACTGTCTTCAGACGGTGCAACTCTGCCTTGAGCTTCTCGGCGCCGCGCTTGGTAATCGGGATGGTGGCCATGTCTCTGATTTATCGGAAGTAAAAGTAAAGGGGGGCAGACCGCGCCATGCGCTGGCCTGCCCCCGGGGCTGTGCAAACTATTTTATGCCAGTTGGGCGTGCATCTCCTGGACGCTGATCACATCCAGGTTTTCCATGGACTTCATGCCCTGCACAGCGGCTTCCGCCCCGGCGATGGTCGTGAAGGTGGTCACACGGCCCAGCAAGGCCGAGGTACGGATATGACGCGAATCGGCGATGGCGTTGCGGCGCTCTTCCACCGTGTTGATGACCAGGGCGATTTCCTCGTTCTTGATCTGGTCCACGACGTTGGGACGGCCTTCGGTTACCTTGTTGATCACCTCGCAGGCCAGGCCGGCCGCCTCGATGGCCGCCGCCGTGCCCTTGGTGGCCACGATGCTGAAGCCCAGCGCGATCAGGCCGCGCGCCACCTCGACGGCGCGCGGCTTGTCGCTCTGCTTGACCGAGAGGAAGACCTTGCCCGAGCGCGGCAGCTTGGTGCCGGCACCCAGCTGGGACTTGACGAAGGCCTCTCCGAAGGTCTTGCCCACCCCCATGACCTCGCCCGTGGACTTCATCTCGGGGCCGAGGATGGTGTCCACGCCCGGGAACTTGACGAAGGGGAAGACGGCCTCCTTGACGCTGAAATACGGGGGCGTGACTTCCTTCGTGATGCCTTGTGCGGCCAGGGTCTGGCCGGCCATGCAGCGCGCGGCCACCTTGGCCAGCTGGATGCCCGTGGCCTTGGACACATAGGGTACGGTGCGCGAGGCACGCGGATTCACCTCGAGCACATAGATCACGTCCTGGCCATCCACGTGCTGGATCGCAAACTGCACGTTCATCAGACCCACGACATTGAGTGCGCCGGCCATGGCGGCCGACTGGCGCTTGAGCTCGTCGACGGTGGCCTGGGACAGGGAATACGGCGGCAACGAGCAGGCGGAGTCACCGCTGTGCACGCCGGCCTGTTCGATGTGCTCCATCACGCCGCCGATGAAGGTCTGGCCGGCCGGATCGCGCAGGCAGTCCACATCGCATTCGATGGCGTCGTTGAGGAAGCGGTCCAGCAGCACGGGGCTGTCATTGCTGACCTTGACGGCCTCGCGCATATAGCGTTCGAGGTCGCGCTGCTCGTGCACAATTTCCATGGCACGGCCGCCGAGCACGTAGCTCGGACGCACCACCAGGGGGTAGCCCAGGGTCGCGGCCTTTTCCAGGGCTTCGGCTTCGGTACGGGCGGTGGCATTGGGCGGCTGCTTGAGCTTCAGCTCCCGCAGCAGGGCCGAGAAACGCTCGCGGTCTTCGGCGGCGTCGATCATGTCAGGGCTGGTGCCGATGATCGGCACGCCTTCGGCCTCCAGGCCCAGGGCCAGCTTGAGCGGCGTCTGGCCGCCGTACTGCACGATCACGCCCGTGGGCTTTTCCTTGTCCACGATCTCGAGCACGTCTTCCAGCGTCAGCGGCTCGAAGTAGAGGCGATCCGAGGTGTCGTAGTCGGTGGACACGGTCTCGGGGTTACAGTTGACCATGATGGTCTCGTAGCCGTCCTCGCGCATCGCGAGCGCCGCATGCACGCAGCAGTAGTCGAACTCGATGCCCTGGCCGATGCGGTTGGGACCGCCACCGAGCACCATGATCTTCTTCTTGTCCGTGGGCTCGGCCTCGCACTCGTCCTCGTAGCTCGAGTACATATAGGCGGTGTTGGTCGGGAATTCGGCCGCGCAGGTATCCACACGCTTGTAGACCGGGCGCACGCCGAGCTTGCGACGCGTGTCGCGCAGAGTCTTCTCCGTGGTCTTGAGCAGCTTGGCCAGGCGGCGATCGGAGAAACCCTTCTTCTTCAGGGTGCGCAGCGTGGCGGCGTCCAGCGCGGCCAGCGCCTTGTCGCCCTTCTCGGCGGCCAGCTTGTCCAGGTCGAGCTCGATCTTCACGATCTCTTCGATCTGCACCAGGAACCACTTGTCGATCTTGGTCAAGGCATAGACCTCGTCCAGGGTCATGCCCTGGGCGAAAGCGTCACCCACGTACCAGATGCGCTCGGGGCCAGGCTCGCCCAGCTCTCTCTCGAGCACTTCACGGTCCTGGGTCTTCTCGTTCATGCCGTCAACACCCACCTCCAGGCCACGCAGGGCCTTCTGGAAGGATTCCTGGAAGGTGCGGCCCATGGCCATGACCTCGCCCACCGACTTCATCTGCGTGGTCAGGCGATTGTCGGCCGTGGGGAATTTCTCGAAGGCGAAACGCGGGATCTTGGTGACCACGTAGTCGATCGAGGGCTCGAAGGACGCCGGTGTGACACCACCCGTGATCTCGTTGCGCAGCTCGTCCAGGGTATAGCCCACGGCCAGCTTGGCCGCGACCTTGGCGATCGGGAAACCCGTGGCCTTGGAAGCCAGCGCCGAGGAACGGCTCACGCGCGGGTTCATCTCGATCACGATCATGCGACCGTCCTTGGGGTTGACCGAGACTCCTCGATGAGCAGCTCCTTGGTCGGCGAGGCTTCCAGGCCACGCTTGCAGATGGTCTCGAACTCTTCCGGGTTGTAGGCGATGCCGCCACCCGTGCCGCCCAGCGTGAAGCTGGGGCGGATCACGGTGGGGAAACCCACGGTCTTCTGCACCGCCCAGGCCTCTTCCATGCTGTGGGCAATGCCCGAGCGCGCCGAGCCCAGGCCGATGCGGGTCATGGCCTGCTTGAACTTCTGGCGGTCTTCGGCCTTGTCGATGGCCTCGGGCGTGGCGCCGATGAGCTCGACCTTGTACTTGTTGAGCACGCCGTTGTGCCACAGGTCCAGCGCACAGTTCAGCGCGGTCTGGCCGCCCATGGTGGGCAGGATGGCGTCGGGCTTTTCCTTGGCAATGATCTTCTCGACCGTCTGCCAGGTGATGGGCTCGATGTAGGTGACGTCGGCCGTGGCCGGGTCCGTCATGATCGTCGCGGGGTTGCTGTTGATCAGAATGACCTTGTAGCCCTCTTCGCGCAGGGCCTTGCAGGCCTGCACGCCCGAGTAGTCGAACTCACAGGCTTGGCCGATGATGATCGGACCGGCGCCGATGATCAGGATGCTCTTGATGTCTGAACGCTTGGGCATTACTTCTTCTCCATCAGCGCCGTGAAGCGGTCGAACAGGTAGGCGATATCGTGCGGGCCGGGCGAGGCTTCCGGGTGGCCCTGGAAGCAGAAGGCCGGCTTGTCGGTGCGGGCCAGCCCCTGCAGCGTGCCGTCAAACAGGCTGACGTGCGTAGCGCGCAGATGGGCGGGCAGCGAATCCATTTCCACGGCAAAGCCGTGGTTCTGGCTGGTGATGCTCACGCGGCCGTTGTCCAGGTCCTTGACCGGGTGGTTGGCGCCGTGGTGGCTGTTCTGCATCTTGAAGGTCCTGGCGCCCGAGGCCAGGGCCATGATCTGGTGACCCAGGCAGATGCCGAAGGTCGGGATGCCGGTCTCGATGATCTCGCGCACAGCGGTGATGGCGTAGTCGCAGGGCTCCGGGTCCCCGGGGCCATTGGAGAGGAACACACCGTCGGGCTTGAGGGCCAGCACGTCCTTGGCGGGCGTCTTGGCCGGCACCACCGTGAGCTTGCAGCCGCGCTGGGCCAGCATGCGCAGGATGTTCTTCTTGACGCCGTAGTCGTAGGCCACGACATGGAAGCGCGGGGCGGTCTGCTTGCCGTAGCCCGTGCCCAGCTGCCATTCGGTCTGGTCCCAGGCGTAGGTCTTGGTGGTTGTGACCACCTGAGCGAGGTCCAGGCCCTTCATGCTGGGCGCGGCCTTGGCAGCGGCCAGGGCTTCATCGATCCGGACCTGACTCACGGCCTCACCGGCCTTGAGCGCGACGATGGCCCCGTTCTGCGCACCCTTGCTGCGCAGCAGGCGCGTGAGCTTGCGGGTGTCGAGGTTGGCAATCGCCACGGTCTTTTCGCGCACGAGGTACTGCGTGAGCGTCTCGGTGCTGCGGAAGTTGGACGCCAGCAGGGGCAGATCCTTGATGATCAGGCCTGCGGCATGGACCTTGTCGGCTTCGATGTCCTCGGAGTTGATGCCGTAGTTGCCGATGTGCGGATACGTGAGGGTCACGATCTGCCGGCAGTAGCTCGGATCAGTGAGGATTT
>JAIERT010000067.1 GCA_019746735.1 Burkholderiaceae bacterium
GTCGGCGTTGTAGGCCTCGCCGGGGCGGATGCTGACCAGCGCCTTGAACTCCTCGTCACGGTCGAGGTAGTTGCCCGCCAGACGGACGGCCGAGACCACGAAGCGCTCGCCCTCCGTCACATTCACCGTGATCGTCATGTCCTGCTTGTTCGGCGACATGGCGACCTGGGTCGAGTCGACGCGGAACTCCAGGTAGCCACGGGCCAGGTAGTAGGACCGCAGGGTTTCGAGATCGGCGTTGAGCTTGGCGCGCGAATAGCGATCGGACTTGGTATACCAGCTCATCCAGTTGCCGGTATCGAGCTCGAACAGGTTGCGCAGGGTCGACTCGGAATAGACCTGGTTGCCGACGATGCGAATCTCGCTGATCCTGGCCGGCTCGCCTTCGCTGACGGTGAAGGCCAGGCTCACCCGGTTGCGCTCCACCGGCGTCACCGTCGTCACCACCTCGGCTGCGTAGAGGCTCTTGTTGATGTACTGGCGCTTGAGCTCCTGCTCGGCGCGATCCAGCAGGGCCTTGTCGAAGGGCCGGCCTTCAGCCAGGCCAATGTCCTTGAGCGCCTTGGCCAGCGCATCCTTGTCGAACTCGCGGGTGCCGATGAACTCCAGGCTGGCCACGCTGGGCCGCTCCTGCACCACCACCACGAGCACGTCGCCGTTGATCTCCAGGCGCACATCGGTAAACAAGCCCAGCGCGAACAGGGAACGGATCGAGGCCGTGCCCTTCTCGTCGTTGTAGGTGTCCCCCACGCGCAGCGGCAGCGAGGCGAAAACCGTGCCGGGTTCCACGCGCTGCAGGCCTTCGACCTGGATGTCACGGATCTTGAAGGGGTCGGCCCCCCAGGCCACCTGCGCAGCCAGCAGCATGGCGACCGCCGTGGAAGCGGCGCGCAGGCTAAAACGTTTGAAATGCATCGATCAACTTGAAATACGGCCAGGCCGGGCCGGATGGAACAGCAGCTCAGCCCAGGAGACGGGTAACGTCATTGAAGAGTGCGATGGACATCATGAGCGCCAGCACGACCACGCCGGCGCGTTGCAGGCGTTCCAGCCAAGCTTCCGAGACAGGCCGGCCGGTCACACCCTCCCAAAGATGATACATCAGGTGTCCACCGTCGAGGACTGGCAGCGGCAGCAGGTTGAGCACGCCCAGGCTCACGCTGATCAGGGCCAGGAAGACCAGATAGGACGTGAGGCCCAGACTGGCCGAACGCCCGGCGTAGTCGGCAATCGTCAGCGGCCCGCTGAGGTTCTTGAGCGAAGCCTCGCCCACCATCATGCGCCCCAGGGTGCGCAGTGTCAGCACCGAGACCTCCCAGGTCTTGACCACACCTTGCCAGATACCGTCCAGCGGTCCGTACTGCACCGTCACCATCTCGGGGGGCACACCTACGTAGGCTCCGATACGGCCGATCTGCCTGCCGTCCTGCGCCACGGCGTCGGGCCGGACTTCCAGCTCGAGCACCCGACCCTCGCGTTGCAGGCGCCACATCGTGGCCACGGACTGACCGTCACGGACCGAGTCGCGGATGAACTCACGCAGCCTGCGACCATCGGCCACCGCCAAGCCGTCCACACTCAGCACCAGATCACCAGGGCGCAGTCCCGCGCGTTCGGCCGCACCGCCCGCCATGACCTCGCCGATCTCGGGCCGGCTCAGCGGCGCGACGATGCCGATACGCTCCAGCAGGCTGGCATCCGCATCACGGGCATCCATGGCCGCCAGGGGCAGCAGTCGCTCGATCTCGCCACGCCCCCGCTCGTCGGCCAGTACCACACGGACGTCACGCCCTTCCAGCGCGGCACGCGTGAGCAGCCAGCGCAGATCTTCGAAGGCCACGATCTCCTGCGCTGTCTCGCCCTCGAAGCCGGCGCGCAGCACCCGCTCGCCGCCGGTGAAGCCGGCGCGCTCGGCCACCGAGGCCGCGGCCGGCGGCGCCAGCAGCGGTGCAGCCATCTGGACCCCGCCCCAGTTGACCACGGCATAGAGCAGCACCGCGAGCAGCAGATTGGCCAGCGGCCCCGCCGCCACGATCAGCGCACGTGAACGCAGGGGCTGGGTGTTGAAGGCCAGGTGGCGTTCGGCCGGGTCCACCGGGCCCTCGCGCTCGTCGAGCATGCGTACATAGCCGCCCAGCGGAAACGCCGCCAACACGAATTCGGTCGGCGAACCCTTGGGCTGCCAGCGCAGCAGGGTGTGGCCAAAGCCGATGGAAAAGCGCAGCACCTTGACGCCACAGGCCACGGCCATGCGGTAATGGCCATACTCATGAATGGCAATCAGCAGGCTCAGGGCCACGATGAAAGCAACAACCGTCAGCATGTGATCTCTCCTGCTCAGGCAGCCAGGGCCCGCACAGACTGCCCGGCCGCAGCGCGCGACTGTGCATCCAGGGCCAGCAAGTCCTCCAGCGAACCCGGCGCAGCCGGTGAGATCGCTTCGAGAACCTGCAAGTTCACTGCATGGATCTGGTCGAAGCGGATGCGTCGCTCCAGGAAGGCCGCCACCGCCACCTCATTGGCCGCGTTGAGCACGGCGGTGGTCCCGGACGGTCCACGCAAGGCATCCCAGGCCAGCCGCAGGCCGGCGTAGCGCTGGGTATGCCCAGGCGCGTCCAGGGCTTCGAAGGTCATGGCCGCCAGCGCATGAAAATCCAGCGGCGCGGCGCCCGAGGCCATGCGCTCCGGCCAGGACAGGCCGTAGGCGATGGGTACGCGCATGTCCGGCGTGCCCAGCTGGGCCACCACGGAATGGTCGCTGTACTGCACCATGGAATGGATCACGCTCTGCGGGTGGATCACCACCTCCAGCCGCTCCGGGGGCAGACCGAAGAGGTAGCGCGCCTCGATCACTTCGAGCGCCTTGTTCATCATGGTGGCCGAATCCACCGAGATCTTGCGGCCCATGACCCAGTTCGGATGGGCACAGGCCTGCTCGGGCGTCACGTCACGCAAGGTCTGCGGATCGCGGGTGCGGAAAGGCCCACCCGAGGCGGTGAGGATGATCTTGTCGACCCGCTGGCTCCAGGTGGCCGGGTCATCTGGCAGGGACTGGAAGATGGCCGAATGCTCGCTGTCGATGGGCAGCAGCGTGGCGCCGCCGGCGCGCACGGCCTTCAGGAAGAATTCCCCGCCGACCACCAGGGCCTCCTTGTTGGCCAGCAGCAGACGCTTGCCGGCGCGCGCCGCCGCCAGACAGGGCGCCAGACCGGCGGCCCCCACGATGGCGGCCATCACGGCGTCGACGTCCTCGTGGGCCACGATTTCCGTCAGGGCATGGGGCCCGCCCAGGACCTGGGTGCCTGAACCTGCAATTTTCAGACGCTCCGCCAGTTCGGCAGCCTGCGCCTCCCCCACCATGACGGCGTAACGCGGACGGAACTGCAGGCACTGCTGCGCCAGCAGATCGACCTGGGTCGAGGCCGTGAGGGCATAGACCTCGAAACGCTCGGGATGACGCGCCAGCACGTCCAGCGTGCTGGTCCCGATCGAGCCTGTGGAGCCAAGAATGGCGACTCGTTGGCGTGCCGATAGCGCTTGCATGCGGCTCACACCGTCAGGCTGTACAGCATCATGGCCAGCGGCAGCGCGGGCAGCAATGCATCGACGCGATCCAGCACGCCGCCGTGGCCGGGCAGCAGGCCGCTGCTGTCCTTCATGCCGGCGCTGCGCTTGACCAGGGATTCGACCAGGTCACCGACCACGCTCATGGCGGTCAGGAACAACACGGCCGGCAACAACAGCCACCAGCCCGCTTGTGCCAGCAGATGACCGTAGAGGCTGGGTGGCGGCAGTACGCCCGCGCGCTCCAGGGCGAGCCAGATGAAGGCCAGCACGAACACGCCCAGCAGGCCGCCCCAGACGCCCTCCCAGCTCTTGCCTGGGCTGATGGCCGGAGCCAGCTTGCCGCGGCTGTAGCGACCGCCCAGGGCCTTGCCCGCGAAATAGGCTGCCACGTCGGCCATCCAGACCAGCAGCAGGATGGAGAGCAGAAAGGAAATACCGACCTCGCGCGCCTGCACCACGGCCAGCCAGGTCAGCCACAGGGACGCCCAGCCACCAAAGAGGCGCAGGGCACGCGGCAGCTCAGCCCAGCGCGCCACGCCAGCCTTGAGCAGCGACGCACCGGCCAGCACCCAGGCGCCACCGGCCAGGGTCCACAACAGCGACAGACGGCTGTCCAGCAGTCCCAGGTCCCAGGCCATGACACAGGCCACGAGCGCCCCGAAGCCACCCAGCCAGCTCCCGTACGGCCCCAGACCGTTGAGTCGACCCCACTCCCAGGCGCCCGCCGCGATCAGCACCAGGGTGATCAGACGCCAGTACAGCGTATCGTGATGGAACAGCGCCGGCAGCAGGAACAACAGCAGGACGAGGGCGGTGATGATGCGCTGCTTGAGCATGAAGATTCCTCAGGCGGCCTGCTGGTCACGGGCGGCGGGTGTGAGCTGCTCGGAGGTCTGGCCGTAACGTCGTTCGCGACGGACGTAGGCGGCAATCGCCTGGTCCAGCTCCACCTCGTCGAAATCGGGCCAGAGCCTGTCGCTGAAATAGAGTTCGGCGTAGGCCGCCTGCCAGAGCAGGAAATTGCTCAGGCGCAGCTCGCCGCCCGTGCGGATGATCAGATCGGGATCCGGCACATGGGCCATGGCCATGGCCTGGTGCAGGGAGAACTCGGTGATGGGCTGGCCCTGGGCGGCCAACCGGGCCGCGGCCTGTGCGATGTCCCAGCGGCCGCCGTAGTTGAAACAGACGTTGAGCACCAGACGCCGGTTGCTGGCGGTCGCGGCCTCGGCCTGGTCCAGCCCGAGACGGACCTTGTCCGAGAGCCCGGCGCGTTCGCCGACGAAATGCACCTGCACCTGATCGGCCTTGAGCTGGGGCATCTCCTTGGCCAGGGCCGTGGCCAGCAGTTCCATCAAGCCGGAGACCTCGTCGGCCGGGCGGTTCCAGTTCTCGGACGAGAAGGCGAAAACAGTCAACACGCCCACCCCACGGTCGAGGCAGGCACGGATGCAGCGACGCAGGCTTTCCATGCCCTGGCGGTGCCCGGCCAGACGCGGCAGAAAGCGTCTGGTAGCCCAGCGGCCGTTGCCATCCATGACGATGGCGATGTGCTGCGGCATGCCGCCGGGTGCAGTCATCGCGGGGACCCGATGGCGGTCAGACCGCCATCACTTCCTGTTCCTTGGCCGCGACGAGCTGGTCGATGGTGGCGACGTGCTTGTCGGTCAGCTTCTGGATGTCGGCCTCGGAGCGCTTCTGATCGTCCTCGGACGCCTGCTTGTCCTTGACCAGCTTCTTGACCGCCTCGTTGGCATCACGACGCAGGTTGCGCACGGCGATCTTGGCGTTCTCGCCTTCGGTGCGCACGAGCTTGGTCATTTCCTTGCGACGCTCTTCGCTCATGGGGGGCATCGGCACGCGGATGAGGTCACCCATGGAGGCGGGATTCAGGCCCAGCTCGCTCTCGCGGATGGCCTTCTCGATCTTGGCGCCCATGCCCTTTTCCCAGGGCTGCACGCTGATCGTGCGCGCATCCAGCAGGGCCACGTTGGCCACCTGGCTCAGCGGCACCATGGAGCCGTAGTACTCGACCTGCACGGCGTCCAGCAACGAAGGGTTGGCGCGCCCGGTCCGGATCTTGGACAGGTGATTCTTCAGGGCCTCGATGGACTGGTCCATCTTGACTTCCATGGTCTTCTTGATATCGGCGATCGTCATGTTGTCCTCCTAAGGGGCCGGCGGTCTGCGCTCAGGCGTAGACCAGTGTGCCCTCGTCCTCACCCAGCACCACGCGCTTGAGTGCGCCGTGCTTGAAAATCGAAAACACCTTGATCGGCAGCTTCTGGTCGCGGCACAGCGCGAAGGCCGTGGCGTCCATGATGCCCAGATTCTGCTGGATGGCTTGGTCAAAAGAAATCTTGGCGTAACGCGTGGCCTTGGGGTCCTTGTTCGGATCGGCACTGTAGACGCCATCCACCTTGGTGGCCTTGAGCACCATCTCGGCCCCGATCTCGGCACCGCGCAGCGCGGCAGCCGTGTCGGTGGTGAAGAAGGGATTGCCGGTGCCCGCCGCGAAGATCACGACCTTGCCCTCTTCGAGGTACTGCAGGGCCTTGGGGCGCACATAGGGCTCGACCACCTGCTCGATGGCGATGGCCGACATCACGCGGGCCGTCAGACCCGCCTTGTTCATGGTGTCGGCCAGGGCCAGGGCGTTCATCACGGTGGCCAGCATGCCCATGTAGTCGGCCGTGGCACGGTCCATGCCGACCGAACCGCCGGCCACGCCGCGAAAGATGTTGCCGCCGCCGATCACCACCGCCACTTCCACACCCAGGCGGGTGACCTCGGCCACTTCCTGCACCATGCGCTGGATGGTCGCGTGGTTGATGCCGAAGGCATCATCGCCCATCAACGCCTCCCCGGACAGCTTCAGCAGAATGCGCTTGTGGGCTGGCTTGGGGTCGGGCATGGAAAGCTCCTGGCGGGGGTTCGGTGTTCAGGGAGATGGGCCGAATTTACAGGATTTCCCCGGCCGCTCGGCAGGACGGCCGGGGGATAAGGCGCGCGATCAGCCGGCCTTCTGGGCCGCGGCCACCTGGGCGGCCACCTCGGCGGCGAAGTCGTCGACCTTCTTCTCGATGCCCTCGCCCACCACGTAGAGGGTGAAGCCCTTGACGGTGGTACTGGCAGCCTTGAGCATCTGCTCGACAGTCTGCTTGTCGTTCTTCACGAAGGGCTGGTTGAACAGCGACACTTCCTTGAGGTACTTCTGCACCGAGCCTTCGATCATCTTGGCGGCGATGTCGGCCGGCTTGCCGGACTCGGCGGCCTTGGCGGTGGCGACCGAACGCTCGCGCTCGATCAGCTCGGCCGGCACGTCGTTGCTGGTCAGCGCCACGGGCTTCATGGCCGCGACGTGCATGGCCACATCCTTGGCCGCGGTCTCTTCACCGTCGTACTCGACCACCACGCCGATGCGCGTGCCGTGCAGGTAGGTGGCCAGCTTGGCACCCGAGGCAAAACGCTTGAAGCGACGGAAGCTCATGTTCTCGCCGATCTTGCCGATCAGGCCCTTGCGCACCTCTTCCAGGGTCGGGCCGAAGCCATCCT
The DNA here is from genome assembly GCA_019746735.1 of Burkholderiaceae bacterium. Classification (GTDB taxonomy): domain Bacteria; phylum Pseudomonadota; class Gammaproteobacteria; order Burkholderiales; family Burkholderiaceae_C; genus Hylemonella. The sequence continues at coordinate 7,120 of JAIERT010000067.1, forward strand.
GACTGTAGGGCAGCGCGCCCAGGGCGGCCACATCGGCCGGGTTGTGCTCGGCCACCAGCTTGGCAGCGGCCTGGGCCAGGGCCAGGAAGCTGTCGTTCTTGGTCACGAAGTCGGTCTCGCAGTTGACTTCGATCAGGGCACCGGCGCTGCCGCTGGCAGCGGTCGCGACCACACCTTCGGCCGTCACGCGGGAGGCAGCCTTGCCGGCCTTGGTCCCCAGCTTGACGCGCAACACTTCCTCGGCCTTGGCCATGTCGCCATCGGCCTCGGTCAGGGCCTTCTTGCACTCCATCATGGGGGCGTCGGTCTTGGCGCGCAGTTCGGCGACCATGCTTGCGGTGATTGCAGCCATCTTGTTACTCCGTAATTCAG
>JAIERT010000338.1 GCA_019746735.1 Burkholderiaceae bacterium
GACTACATCCAGGTCGCGCGCGACACCATCAAGCGCATCGGCTACGACAACACCGAGTACGGCATCGACTACAAGGGCTGCGCCGTGCTCGTGGCCTATGACAAGCAGTCCAACGACATCGCCCAGGGCGTGGACCACGCTTCCGACGACCACCTCAACATCGGCGCCGGCGACCAGGGCCTGATGTTCGGCTACGCCTGCGACGAGACGCCGGCCCTGATGCCCGCGCCCATCCACTACGCCCACCGCCTGGTCGAGCGCCAGGCCCAGCTGCGTCGTGACGGCCGCCTGCCCTTCCTGCGCCCGGACGCCAAGAGCCAGGTGACCATGCGCTATGTCGACGGCAAGCCGCACAGCATCGACACCGTGGTGCTGTCCACCCAGCACAGCCCCGACCAGAGCGAGACAGCCACCAAGCTCAAGGCCAGCTTCTACGAAGCCGTGATCGAGGAGATCATCAAGCCCGTGCTGCCCAAGGAATGGCTCAAGGACACCAAGTACCTGGTCAACCCCACCGGCCGCTTCGTCGTCGGCGGCCCGCAGGGTGACTGCGGCCTGACCGGCCGCAAGATCATCGTCGACACCTACGGCGGCGCCTGCCCCCATGGCGGTGGCGCCTTCTCGGGCAAGGACCCGTCCAAGGTGGACCGCTCGGCCGCCTACGCCACGCGTTATGTCGCCAAGAACATCGTGGCCGCCGGCCTGGCCAAGAAGTGCCAGATCCAGGTGGCCTACGCCATCGGCGTGGCGCGTCCCATGAATATCACGGTCAACACCCACGGCACCGGCGTGATCGCCGACGACAAGATCGCCGCACTCGTGGCCGAGCACTTCGACCTGCGTCCCAAGGGCATCATCCAGATGCTGGATCTGCTGCGCCCGATCTACGAAAAGAGCGCGGCCTACGGCCACTTCGGCCGCGAGGAGCCCGAGTTCACGTGGGAACGTACGGACAAGGCCCAGGCGCTGCGTGCAGCGGCCGGGCTGTAAGCACGGCACGGGCGCAGCGCGTCCCGGGCCTTGCGGCGAAGGCTGACTTCGCACCGCGAAGTCAAGGCGCGTAGCGCCAGCCGTAGCCACAAGTCATCAAAAAGGAACCGCACAGATGAAACTGCAGACACAACGCTGGATCGACCGCTGGGTCGGGCAAGCGCTGTGCGCTGCGGTTTCGGGCTGGGCGCGCCTGATCGGTACGCGGTCCCCGAAAGTGGACCGTACCCTGCCTCCCAAGCACATTCTCGTGATTCTGCTGTCCGAGATGGGCAGCATCGTGCTCGCCGGCCCCATGTTCAAGGCTCTGCGCGAGCGTTATCCCGGTGCCACGCTACACGTGCTGCAGCTGAAGAAGAACCAGGAAGTCGCGCGCATGCTGCGACTCACGGAAGACGCCAACTTCCACGGCATCGACGACAGCTCGCCTTTCAAGCTGGCACGCGACATCTGGCGCGTGAGCCTGGCCATGCGCCGCCTGCCGCTGGACGCGGTGATCGACTGCGAGCTCTTCTCACGCGTCAGCAGCCTGCTCAGTTACATGACGGGCGCGCCGCGCCGTGCCGGATTCACGCCGCACACGCAGGAAGGCCTGTACCGCGGCAGCTACATCAACTGCGCCATCCCCTACAACCCCTACCAGCACATCAGCAAGCAGTTCTTGTCCCTGGTCGATGCACTGGACAGCGAGGGCTCGCCTCGCCACCGCCAGGCCCCGATCCGCGAGCTGCCAACCGAAACTGGCCTGTCCGTGCCCTTCACACCGGAAGAACTGCGCGCCTACCGCGAACAGGTACTGCGCGACCACCCCGTGCTGGCCGGTCGCAAGATCGCGCTCATGTACCCGGGCGGCGGCATCCTGCCCGAACGCGCCTGGCCAGCCGCGCACTATGCGCGCGTGGCCCGTGGTCTGGTCGACGCCGGCCACGCCGTGGCCTTCATCGGCCTCAAGGAGGATCTGGCCCTGGCCAACGAGATCCGCACCCAGGTGGGCAGTGAGCATTGCGTCGCCCTGACCGGCTACACGCGCAGCCTGCGCGAGCTGCTCATGCTCTTCCACGCCAGCGACCTGCTGCTGACCAACGACGGCGGCCCCGGCCATTTCGCCAGCCTCACCCCGATCCGCGTGCTGATGTTCTTCGGCCCCGAGACCGGCAAGCTCTACGGTCCCCTGCCCGGCATCGGCCCCAGGGCCACGGTTTACGAGTCGGGCATCGCCTGCTCACCCTGCCTCTCGGCCTACAACCACCGCCTGACCTTCTGCGACGGCGACAACCAGTGCCTCAAGCGCATCGCCCCCGACCCCGTGCTGGCCGACGCGCTGCAGGCCCTCGCCATCACCGCATGAGCTCCCCCACCCTGCGTGACCGCCTCTGGCAGTTGGTCGACTGGCTGCACGGCTTTCGCTATGTGCGCTTCGGCCTCGTCGGCGCCAGCGGCACCCTGGTGAACCTGGTGGTGCTGTACTTCGCGCACGAGTACCTGTTCCGCGCCATCGAACCGGTCGGCAGCAAACCCTATTTCTCGCTGGCCCTGGCCATCGCCGTGGCGACCGTCAACAACTTCACCTGGAACCGGCTCTGGACCTGGTCCGACCGCCAGCACGCCACGGCCGTCGAGGAAGGCGAGCGCCTGCGCAAGCGCAGCCTGCTGGCCCAACTGGGCCAGTACGCCACCGCGTCCTGGCTGGGCATCCTGCTGCAGTACGCGCTGACGCTGTGGCTCACCCACCTGGGCCTGCACTACCTCGTGGCCAACGTCACGGCCATCGTGATCGCCAGCGTGAGCAACTTCATCGCCAACGACCGCTGGACCTTCAGGCACAAGCGTTCGTCCTAGCGCCAGCCATAATCGCGTCCGAGGCTCCATCCATCGGAGCCGATGACGCGCATGCAAACAACCTCCTCTCATTCAGAGCGCCTGGTGACAGCCTTCTGGCTGGCCCTGCTTCTGCTCGGCTTCACCGTCTACCTCCAGGGCCTGGGCGGCCAGTACGTGCCGACCAACGGCGACGAGATGGTCTACCTGCACATCGCACGCGAGACCGCTGAGACGGGCCAGTGGCTGCCGCTGGCCTCGGAGCTCGAGAACATGCGCAACACCAAGCCCCCGCTGCTGATCTGGCAGGCCATGGTGGCCGGAGGCTGGGGCCAGTGGTGGCATATGGCGGCGCTGCGCGCGCCCAGCCTCCTCTACCTGCTGCTGATCTGTGGCGGCATCGTGCTGAGCCTGCGCGCCGTCACCCAACGCTGGCGCGAGGGACTGATCGCCGCCTGCGTCTTCCTGGCCTTCCTCAGCACCTTCCGCTACGGCCGCCCCTACCTCACGAGCGCGCCCGAGACCTTCTGGTTCAGCCTGCCGCTGTTCGCACTGCTGATCCAGCGCGCCAGGCTCCCGGCCGCCGGCCCCGGCTGGCTCGCGCATGTGCTCTTCGGCATCGCGCTGGGCCTGGGCCTGGCCTACAAGTCTTTCGCGCTTGTCGCGCCGGCTGCGGCCGCCTGGTGGCTGGCCCTGGCGGCCAGTGAATCGCACCTGGGTTGGACCGCCCTGCTGCGCCACACCCTGCGCGTGGCCTTCAGCGCGCTGCTGGCCCTGGGGGTGTTCGCCCTCTGGTTCGTGCTGGACCCCGATCCGCAATCCGTATGGCGCGAATTCATCGTGGGCGAGAATGCCGCCAAGTTCGCCGACCCGCGCGGCTACTGGCGCGCCGCCCTGGCCTTGGACGGCTCGGGCCTCTGGTCCCAGCTGCTGGCCTATGCGGTCAACGCCGGCCTGCTCTTCTTCGTGCTGCCGGGCCTGGCCTGGCTGGGGCTGAAGGCTTTGCCACAGCTGCGCCAACGCTGGCCCCTGCCCGCACATCAGGCCATCCTGCTGGCCTGGGCCGCGGTCTGGCTGCTGGTCTTCCTGTTCCCGAGCCAGCGCTCGGCGCGCTATGTGATCCCGGCCATGCCGGCGGTGGCCATGCTCATCGCCCTGCACTGGCGCGATATTCCGCGTGGCTGGTACATGCCCACGCTGCTGTTGGCCGTGCCCGTGCTCTTGGTGCTGGCGCGACTGGCCTGGGTGGGCCACGAGATCGGTCTGGCTTCATTGCTGGAGATCGGCCTGACGCTGGGCATCGTGGCCGCTGCGTTCGCCTGCATCGCGCTGGGTCTGTGGCGCGGTGCCTGGAGCCGCGCCGCCGCCGTGCTGTGCACGCTGCTGGTCTATGCCGCCTTCAACGCCATGGTCGCGCCCATGGACGGCCCCAAGGGCCGCTATGACGCGCCTGCCATCACGGCAGCACCGGCCGGACGCATCGCGGTGCCTACGGGCTTCAACGGCCAGTTCGAACGCTTCCAGTTCTTGTTGCCGGGCGCGCACGATTTCGTCCCCTACGACAGCCGCGCCCAGGCCCGTGCCCGCCGCGGCCCCGATGCCGAAGGCCAGGCAATTGCGGCGACTGAACTGCGCCAATTGCTGAGCACGCACGCTGCCGTGGTCTGGACCGCCAGCCATGGCGAACAGGTCACGCCACCCTGCCTGCCGGATTGCCGCGTGCTCGGCGAACGCTGGCTGCTCACGAGCCGGCACGCGCCGGGCGAGATCCGCAAGGACAACCTCTGGTATCCGCAGCAGTGGTTGTACCGCCGCGAGTGGCTGCTGGTGCGTCCCTGAGGAGGGTCAAGCCTTGCGCCGCAGACGGCGCAAGGCGTCCACCTGCAACCAGAGCCACAGGGCCGGGTCCAGCACCGCATCCCAGGCATTGCCCGTGGGCAGGCGCAGCAGAACGTGCAGCAGCAGCGCAGCGATCCACAGGCCGGACATCGCGCGTTGGGTGCTCAGCACCGCCGGCAACAGCCCGAGCAAAGCCAGAGCCCCGATCAACAGCGGCGCAAAGCCCCAGGCATAGAGGCTGAACGGCCACCAGGCGAAGGTGTCGAGCAGCAGCACCCAGCCCAGGGCCACCAGCGGCCAGGCCCAGGGTCGCAGCAGCTGCAGTGGCGCCGCCCCTGGCGTCTGCGGCCGATAGTGTCGCCAGAGCGCCCAGGCGCAGAGCACACACAGCAGGCCGCTGGGCGCGCGCAGGGCCAGGCCCAGCCAGTAGGTCGGCGACCAGGCGCCGGGCAGCAGGCACCAGAGCAGCAGCAGAGGCGGCAGCCAGAGCTTCAGGCGTTCGTGGCGAGGGGCCCAGCGTGCGAGCGCCGGCAGCGCGAGCGCGGCCAGCACCAGCCCCCAGGCCAGATCGAGATAGAGACGGAAGGCCAGCGGCGCCGGCAACAGCGGCGACTGCATGGAAGTCAGGGAAAGCAGCAGGCTGTCCATCCGTCGGTCCTAGCGCGCCACCGGCACGAAGGCAAAACGCTGCCAGGCGATGCCCTGGCGCTGTTCGGTGTAACTGACCCACAGGCTGTCATCGGCCCAGGCCATGGAGGGATAGGACATCTCCTGGCCGGGCTGGGCCTGTGCCAGCGTCTCCAGCACGGTCCAGCTCTGCCCGCCATCGCGCGACAGGCTCAGCGCCAGCTGGGCGCGCGATTCGGCACGCGGGTTGTGCGCGAGGAACATCAGCTCGGGCCGCAACGCCAGGCCCGCCACCGCCGCATCGGGATTGGCCGGGCCCGGGTCGGGCAGATCCTGCCAATGCGCGCCGCCGTTGCTCGTCTGCACGGCGCGCAGCCTGCGGTCCGCGCGGTTGTCGCGCAGCAGGGCCAGCCACTCAGTCTCGCTGCGCGCCAGCAGCGTAGGCTGCAGCAGATCGCGCCGCTGCGACATGCGCACCATGCCGCGGAATTCACCGGCCGCATCGAAGCGCAGGGCCACGGGATACTTCACGCCGATCTCGAAATACACGGGCAGCACCATGCCGCCATCGGCCAGCGGCAGCGGCATGGCTCGCACCAGATGGCTGGTGTTCCAGAGCCATGACAGGGGCAGGGTGCGCAAGGGCACGAAGGGCTGCTGCGCGTCGTCTTGGCGCAGGTGCAGGATGCGCCCAGCCGCCCAGCCCCCCAGGCCTGTGGCCACCACGAAGAGGTGGGTGCGGCCCTGCGCATCGCGCCAGGCCACGGGATTGCCGATGCGACGCAGGGCATGGCCCAGCTGCGGCCCCACCTGATGGCGGTTCACCACGGCCACGGCGGGGCGCCATTGCTGGCCGGCCCGCTCGAACTCGGACATGACAATCTGCACATCGGGCCCGCTCTCGCGCGAACCGGCGAACCAATAGGCCTGCAAGGCTGCAGGCTGGTCCGCCGGCAAGGCCAGCAGGCTGCTGGCGTGGGCCGCGGGGGCGCCGGCCGGCATGGGAATGCGACCGGCTGAGCGCAAAACCAGCAGGCCCGGCTCGGGCACACGGGCTTGCGGCCAGGCCGCCTGGGCCGCCCCTGGCACAGCCGGCTGGCGCCAGCCTTCCAGTGCCATCAGACCAAGGCTCAGAGCAAGCGCCGTGAACCACGCCGTGACACGGGCCGGAGATCGTGGGGAACCTGAGTTCAAGGGGAAAGCAGAGAAAAGTAGAGGCGGGTTGCCTTGGATTGGTGGCGCAGTGTAGCCAATTGCGGAACGTCTCTTGAGTTTGGACCAGCCCCTACCGTAAGTCGTTGATTTCCCTATGGGCTCGAAAAATCACGCCACAAGACTTTGGCGTGGTACGCCACTGAAGGTTGGATTTTTCAGGTTTTGAGCTATTCAACATTGAATTTTTCCTGAACGACTCAACCGACGGCAGCCGGAGTGCCAATGATGACGATCAAAAGAACGATAGTAAACGCCAACTCAAATGTTTTGGCTCGTCCAAGACAGTTCCATTGGCCACCAATCTGGCGGGCCATCACGCCAATAAGGATGAAGGATGGCGTCGGCAAATTTGCGCAAGTAGGGCGGATTAGTCTCAATCTCGGCTCTGCTGTTTTAGAACCATCGATCGCAAGAGCCGCGTAGCCGAACTCCGCCGTGCTCCGTTGGTGCCATTGCCCTCACTTTTTGCTGCAAATCTGCGGTCTGCTGACGAATGCTTGCTTGAGGCTGGTCGCAGACGTTAGCGGTAGACCGATTAAATGTCAGGTCTTCTAAGGAGCAGACCTGCGATCGAATTTTCGCAGCGCTCGTCTTGCGCTGGGCAGCCGACGGCCCGCTCGTCATCCGAGTCGAGGCTCCCCGCAGGCACAGATGAGAACATCTCTTGACAAATGCCCTTCACAGACAGTTCGCTAGCTACCGAATACGGTCGCGAGCATCGACTTAGACGCTGCGTCCCAGGTGTGGTCCTTGAAGATGTCCTTGAGTTCGACAGTTCTCCTAAAGGCCGCTTTTCGATCCCGTAGAACAAATTCGACCGCTTTCGACCATTCTGTTGCGGACTCGTCGAGATCATCCACAGTGCGCACGACGTACTGTTGCAATTGGTTCGAGCTCGAAATCTTCGTCTTCAAGAACTCTGCGAAGCCGCTCTTGTTGCTAACCAAGATGGGTGTCCCAACCTGCAGTGCCTCAAGCGGCACGAGGCCGAAGCCCTCGCGGCGAGACGGCATCATGTTGATTCATCAAGCAAACTGAGCCACCGTGCACGTCCAATATTGAGCCACCTGTTTGTTGAAGAATTTGGCT
>JAIERT010000350.1 GCA_019746735.1 Burkholderiaceae bacterium
CTTCCTCAGCCCGGTGCAGTTTGAAGACGGCTTAAAGGGCTAAGCAAACCGTCCGGGAAACCGGGGGAAGCCCAGTTCGCGTTGAGCCTGCCGAAGCGCGCTCCCTGACCCTCACCAGGGCAGAGAGGATCTCGGCACGCTCAGCCCGAGCGGAGGCGCTGGTTCCGCCTGGCCTCAGGGCAACAGGGCCCTCGATCCCGGCAGATCCTGGATTGCCACGCCGCCGCGTTGCACCCACAGGATTCCCCGCGCCCCGGCCGCCTTGAGCATCTCGTGCGTGGTCTGGCGCGCGATGAGGTCATCGGCGTCAGTTCCTGCGGGTTCACGACCCGGCGCATGCTGTGTGGCCTTCCGCTACCATGCCCCCATGGCCTCGCTCACAACAGCCATACGCTTCTGCACCGCGGAGGACCAGACGCGGATCGCCTACGCCAGCACGGGGCAGGGGCCGGCCATCGTGCGTGCGGCCCACTGGCTGACCCATCTCGACTTCGACCTCCACAGCCCGGTCTGGGGGCCGTGGATCAGCAGCCTGAGCCGGGCCCACACCCTGCTGCGTTATGACGGGCGCGGCTGCGGCCTGTCGGATGCGGTGAGCACGCCGCTGACGCTCGACGCCTGGGTGTCGGACCTGGAGGCCGTGGTGGACGCGGCCGGTCTGCCGCGTTTTGCGCTGCTGGGCTGCTCGCAGGGGGCGGCCATTTCCATCGCCTATGCGGCCGCCACCCGGAGCGGGTGATTGGCCTGGTGCTGGTCGGGGGTTATGCGCGGGGCGTGCTGCAGAGAAAGCTGACGCCGGAGCAACGCAGACAGGCCGAGCTGCTGCCCGAGTTGATCGAGGTCGGCTGGGGGCAGGACAACCCGGCCTTCCGCCAGGTCTTCACCTCGCTCTTCATTCCGGGCGGCAGCGCCGAGCAGGTGACCTGGTTCAACGAGCTGGAGCGCCTCTCGTGCACGCCGGCGCATGCGGCCCGCACCGTGGCGGCGTTCGGGCAGATCGATGTCAGTGATCTGGCGGCGGGCCTGGCCTGTCCCGCCCTGGTGCTGCACGCACGCGGCGATGCCCGTGTGCCTTTCGAGGAAGGGCGCTACCTGGCCGGTGTCATCCCGGGGGCGCGCTTCGTGCCGCTGGAAAGCCGCAACCACGTGTTGCTGCAGGAAGAGCCGGCCTACGCCCTCTGCATGGAGGAGATGCAGGCCTTTTTGCGCGCCCACCGGGCGGCCGAACTGCCCCCCGATGCCTTTCCCACGCTGACGCCGGGCGAGCGCGATCTGCTGGAGCTGCTGGCCCAGGGCCTGGACAATCTGCAGATCTCGGCCCACCTGGGCCTGTCGGAGAAGACGGTGCGCAACAAGGTGTCGGCGGTCTTCACCAAGCTCGAAGCCGATACGCGGGCCCAGGCCATCGTGCGTGCGCGTGAGGCTGGCTTCGGCCGCCTGCCTTTGCCGCGCTGAAACCACCCCGTCGGGACCGCCGTCCCGGCTGCTTAGGTGCCGCCAGGGCTTGCCCGAGGGCGGCTCGGGACACACGCCCCGCGCCAGCGGGGCCGGATTGCCGTGCAATGGACCCCATGGATTTCTCCCAACAGGAGGTCGACATGGCTACACTGATTCACTCCGTTGCGCAGGCGGCCCAGGCCCCGGCGCGACAAGTCCCGGTCACCCCATACATCCGGCGTGTTCTCGCTTGGTGCCTGCGTCCGCTGCGGGCCGGGTGGCGCTGGGCCTGCCGGCATGCAGAGCGACCCGGACGCGTGGTGCCTTACTACTGACTCTGCAAGAACTGCAGAAGGGAGGGGTGATGAGCGATCTGATCGAGACCGACTACCTGGTCGTGGGTGCTGGCGCGGCCGGCATGGCCTTCACCGATGCCTTGCTGAAACACAGCGATGCCACGGTCACCATCGTCGACCGGCGGCACGCGCCAGGCGGGCACTGGATCGACGCCTATCCCTTTGTGCACCTGCACCAGCCCTCGGCCTTCTATGGCGTGGACTCCGTGCCGCTGGGCGATGACGCGCTCGACCAGTCCGGACTCAACGCCGGTTTCTACGGCCTGGCCGGTGCGGACGAGTTGCGCGCTTATTACGCGCGGGTGATGCAACAGCACTTCCTGCCCAGCGGGCGCGTGCGTTTCTTTCCCGGCTGTGACTACCGGGGCGGCGCCGCGGGCCGGCATACCTTCACGTCCCGGCTCACGGGCGCCACGCAGGAGGTGCGCGTGCGGCGCAAGCTCGTCGACACCGCCTATCTGGAAGGACGCATCCCGGCCACCAGCGCGCCGCCCTTCGAGGTGGCGGAGGGCGTGCGCTGCGTGCCGGCCGGTGAGGTGGTGCGCGTGACCGACCACTCGGGCCGCTACGTGGTGATCGGCGCGGGCAAGACCGCGCTGGACACCTGCGTGTGGCTGCTGACCCATGGCGTGCCGGCGGCACGCATCCAGTGGGTCAAGCCGCGGGAGGGGTGGTGGCTCAACCGTCGCTACAACCAGCCACATACTTTGCTGCCGGACCTGTATGCGGCCGCGGGTCTGCAACTGCAGGTGATGGCCCAGGCCGCCTCGGTAGATGAGGTGTTCACCCGGCTGGAGAGCAGCGGCTACCTGTTGCGGGTGGACACGACCGTGACGCCCACCATGATGCACGGCGCCATCGTCAGCGAGGAAGAGCTCAAGCTGCTGCGGCAGATCCAGGACGTGGTGCGGCTCGGGCGGGTGCGCCGCATCGAACCCGGCCGCCTGGTGCTGGACGAGGGGACGCAGGCCACCGCACCGGACGCCCTTTACGTGCACTGCGCGGCCAAGGGCCTGAGCGCTGCGCCCGTAAGGCCCATCTTCGAGGCCGACCGCGTGACCGTGCAGCCGATCTACTGGGGGTTTGCCTGTTTCCAGTTCGCCACCCTGGGCGTGGCCGAGGCCAGCCTGGCCAGCGACGAGGACCGCAACCGCCTCTGTCCGCCGGTTGCTTACTGGGACACACCGGCCGATTACCTGCGCACTTATCTGGCGGTCCTGGCGCATGGCCGGGCCCGCGCGGCCCACCCGGTGCTGAACGTCTGGGCCAACGCCTCACGTCTCAATCCGCTGCGCGATATCGGGCGCTACCGCGACCATGCGCTGGTCCAGGAAACGCGCGGCGTCATCAAGCAGCATGGGGTCGCCGCCGTCAGCAATGTGATGACGCTGCTCGCCGGGCAAGATGCCTGAGTCAGCTCAGCCGACGGAGGGCGGGCAGATCCACGATCTCCAGTCCCCCGCGCTGCACCCGCAGGACGCCCTGCGCCTCCATGCCCTTGAGGATCTCGTTCGTCGTCTGCCGTGAGATGCCGATCATCAGCGCCAGTTCCTGCTGGGTCACGGCCAGCACACGCCGGGTGCCCCCCTTGCCACTCTGCACGCCATAGCCCTCGGCCATGACCACGAGGCGGCGCGCCAGGCGCAGCGGGGCGCTGAGCACCGTCTGTTCTTCCATGGTCTGGAAGGCCAGGCGCAGCTTGTCGGCCATGAGCACGGCCAGGTCGCGCCAGTGCTGCGGATGCTCGTGCAGCCAGGCCAGCAGCTCGGCCTGGGACACCTGCAGCAGGGTGCTGGGTTCGGCGGCGTGGGCGTGGTGGGTGCGGGTGGCGCTGTCGAAGACGGTGATCTCGCCGAACCACTGGGGCGGCGGCAGCACGGCGAGCAGGGCTTCGCGCGCGTCGTCGCCGCGGCCGCTCTGGCCCGAGATGCGGATGGACCCCGAGACCACGGCGTAGAGCCCGCAGGGCGGGCTGTCGCGCAGGAAGAGCACCTCGCCGCTGGCCAGATGGCGCACACGGGCCATGCGCAGCAGGGCCTGCGCAAAGTCTGCGGGCAGCTGGGCGTACCAGCGGCCGGTCTGGAGCAGGGGCAGGTAGTGGTGGGGCTCGGTCATGCGGAGGCGAACTTGGGGTTTATCCGGGGGTGTGCGCTTGTGTCGGGTACCTGACAGACTGTGGGTGAGGGTAGGCAGATCATGGGCGCCTGTCAATGTCCAAGACACCGACCAGGAGACGAGCATGAAAACACTGACCGACCATCTCACCCAGTACGCGGCCTACCACCTGGACCACCGCAATGTGGCCACGCATTTCGTGGGCATCCCCATGATCGTGCTGGCCGTGACCACGCTGCTCTCGCGCCCGGCGCTGGACGTGGGCGGCCTGCCGCTGACGCCGGCGCTCATCGTCGCGGCGCTGTCGTCCCTCTTCTACCTGCGGCTCGATCTGCGCTTCGGCCTGGCCATGGTGGTGCAGCTGGCACTCAGCCTGTGGGTCAGTCTGTGGATCGCCGCGCAGAGCACCACGGTCTGGCTCAGCTGGGGCATCGGCCTTTTCGTGGTGGGCTGGATCATCCAGTTCATCGGCCACTACTGGGAGGGCCGCAAGCCGGCCTTCGTGGACGATCTCGTCGGCCTGCTCGTGGGCCCGCTGTTCCTCACGGCCGAGGTGGCGTTTGCGCTGAGGATGCGCCAGGACGTGTACGCCGAGATCCAGCGCCGCCTGGGTGAGGGCGCCCACGGTGCCCGCCGTCGCGTGGCGGCCGCATGAGCGCCGCACGGCCGCCCGAAGGCGCTCGCACCGCAGTGCGTAGCACGGAGGTTGTCTGATGTCCTTTACCGCTGCCTTGCCCGCGCTGCTGCTGGGCGCGCTGGCCCTGGTCATGTTCGGCCTGGGCCTGTCCTTGAGCGTGGGCGACTTTGCGCGCCTGCGCCATCACCCCAAGGCCGTGCTGCTGGCCCTGGCCATCCAGATGCTGCTGCTGCCGGCCGCGGCCTGGGCGCTGGTCGTCGTGCTGCGCGTGGAGCCCATCTATGCCGTGGGCCTGCTGCTGCTGGCGGCCTCGCCTGGCGGGGTGTCGGCCAATCTGTTCAGCCACCTCTTCGGCGGCAATGTGGCGATGAACATCTCGCTCACGGCCATCAACACCGTGCTGTCCATCGTGAGCCTGCCCTTGATCACCAACTGGGCCATCGCCAGCTTTGTGCAGAGCGGGCAGATCGTGCCCCTGCAGTTCGGCAAGGTCTTCGAGGTGGTGGGTGTGATCCTGGTGCCGGTGCTGATCGGCATGGCGGTGCGCAGCAAGCGCCCGGGCTTTGCCGCGCGCATGGAAAAGCCCATGAAGCTCCTGAGCATGCTGGTGCTGGCGGCCTTTGCGCTGATTGCGATTGCCAAGGAATGGACGGCGCTGAACCAGAGCTTTGCGAGCCTGGGGCCGGTGGTGCTGGCATTCAACCTGCTGAGCCTGCTGGCGGGCTACTACCTCTCGCGCTGGGGCGGACTGGACAAGTCCATGGCTACGGCGGTGAGCTTCGAGATCGGCATCCACAACTCCACGCTGGCCATCTTCGTGGCGCTGTCGGTGCTGCAGAACTTCCAGCTCGCGCTGCCTGCGGCCATCTACTCGGTCAGCATGTACCTGACAGCGGCGTTGTTCGGCGTGGGGGTGCTGCGGCGGCGCACGGCACAGGCCCAGACCGCCTGACGCCGCCCCTGGGCTTCAGCGCGGCAGCCGCCAGCCGGCGGGCAGCAGGCCGCGCTCGCCCAGGCGGAAGGCGGCTTCGATCCCCAGGGCCAGTAGCGCGACCGGGATGGCACCGGCCAGCAACAGGGCGTGGTCGTTCAGCGCCAGGCCGGTGACGATGCGCTCACCATAGCCGCCGGCACCGATGAAGGCCGCGATGGTGGCGGTTCCCACATTGAGCACGGCCGAGGTCTTGACGCCCGCCAGCAGCGTGGGCGTGGCCAGCGGCAGTTCCACCAGCCGCAGGATCTGGCGGCGCGACAGGCCCAGGGCCTGGGCGGCCTGGCGCAGGCCCGCCGGCACCTGGCGCAGACCCGCGTGGGTGTTGCGCACGATGGGCAGCAAGGCGTACACCGCCAGCGCAATGAAGGCCGGCACCAGGCCGATGCGCCCGGTGACAGGGATGAGGATGGCCAGCAGGGCCAGCGAGGGGATGGTCTGCAGCATGCCCGTGATCCCGAGGATCAGGCTCTCGGCCCGCGGATGCCGCGCGGCCAGGATGCCCAGCGGCACGCCGACCACAATGCTCACGCCCAGCGAGAGGAAGACCAGGGCGAGATGCTCCAGGCCCAGGCGCCAGAGGTCGGGGCCGCCGAGGCGCTGCCAGAAGCCGGGGCGCGGCGGGGACGCTGCGTCGGGTGCCGTCGTGTTGGACGGCGCGGCCAGGAACTGCGCGGCCACGGCGGGGAAGGGCTGCTGCGCCAGTTCGGCCGCACCGTTCATGCGGCGCATGGCCTCCTCGCTGATGCGACCCTGCAGGCTTTGCAGCGCGGCCCAGCGTTGCGGGTGGCGCGCGGGCAGGTCGGCGCGGTGCAGCAGCACCGCTTCGTAGCGCGGGAAATAGCGCGCGTCATCGACGAGCACGCGCAGGCCATAGGGCGTGAGCTTGGCGTCGGTGGTGTAGATGTCGATCACGTCGACCTGCTGCTGCGCGATGGCCTCATAGGCCAGGCCGTGGTCCAGCCCGCGCGGGCGCACTGGCGCCAGTCCGTAGGCCTGCTGCAGCCCGGGCCAGCCGTCGGCCCGCCCCAGGAATTCCTGCGAGAGGCCGTAGCGCAAGGTGGGGTGGTTTCTCAGCTCGGACAGGCGCGTGAGGCCCAGCGCCTCGGCCTGCGTGGCGCGCAGGGCCAGGCCATAGCTGTTGTTGAAGCCCAGCGGCACCGAGGCCTGCAGGCCCAGCGCGGCCAGCCGGGCGTTGAGTTCCGGCAGGGGCGGCACGTTGGGCAGCCGCAGGATGTCGCGCGCGATGGTGCCCGTGTATTCGGGGTAGAGGTCGATGCTGCCGGCGCGCAGCGCGCCGAGCAGGATGGCCGTGTTGCCCAGGCCTGGCTTGTGCAGCACGGGCCCCTCGTCCGTGCCCGCGGCGGTCTGGCGCACGATCTCGGCCAGCAGGTAGGACTCGGTGAAGCGCTTGGAGCCCACCGTCAGCGGTTCGGCGGCCCGGCACGGCAGCAGGGCCAGGGCGAGCAAGGTGGCGAGGGCGGGCAGACGGCTCATGCGGCGCGGGATCCTGGGGGCCCGACAGGGGCACGGACAGTGTAGCGAGCCCGGGACCATGCGCCCCCCAACAACAAGGCCCTCGTGTGAGGGCCTCGTTGTTGGGAGCGGAGCGAGCCGCGGGCGATCAGCCGCCCTTCTTGGAGCGCTTGCCCGGGTTCTTCTTGCTTCGAGTGGCGACGCCACGCTCGAGGCTGACCTTCTGGCCACGGCCCGGGGTGGGCAGGCTGGCGCCATTCATCGGCTTCGGACGGGGAGTGGCCTTGCGGTCGGCTTCGGTAACGATCTTGTTGCCCATCTGGGGCTCCTTCTAGCGAACAAAGAAACCGCAATGGTAGCCCATCTGCCAGGGCGGACCGTGGAGCCGGTCTGGCCTGGGTGACAGCGCCCGGCGGAACCCCGGCCTATGATCGCGACAAGCTTTTGAGCCTGAGAGAAAGAACACCATGACGACGAGTTCCCCCTATCCCCATCTGCTCGCCCCGCTGGACCTGGGCTTCACCCAGCTCAAGAACCGCGTGCTCATGGGCTCCATGCACACGGGCCTGGAGGATG
>JAIERT010000095.1 GCA_019746735.1 Burkholderiaceae bacterium
CCTGGGCGGGTTTGAGAACGGCACTCATGTGAACTCCAATACATAGCGGTTGGGACACCACCGGAGTCAGCAGAGGGAAGACAGGCTCACCTCACAGCAGACTGGTGGGTGAGCGCAGTTGGGAGGCAAGGCCTTAGGCCTTGGGATCCGAGCCTAACCCGTCGGCCTGGTGATCAGGCGGGACGAGCCGCAACGCTCCTCGGAAAGCGGTGATTATACGAAGCCGGCCGACATTGTGCTGCCTGCCCGATCAACGGTCCATCAGCTGGCGCGTGAGCCCGGCCGCCGGCACCGCACGACAGCCACTGGTGTTCTGTCCAGCCCAGAGGGGCGTGAAATCCCCCAGGCCGGCCGCCTCGGCCTTGGCGCGCAACGGCGCCACGGCGCTGGTGGCCAGCGGGAAGGGCGGCGCCAGGTGGCTCAGGGGCCCCTGCTCGCGCATCAGGCGCGTCACGATACCGCGCGCCGGGCGGCCGGTGTAGAGATTGGTCAGGGCCGTGTGGCGCGCGGCCTCGCTCTGCAGCGCCGCGCGGTGGACCGCGCTGGTCGTGGCCTCGGGGCAGAGGAGATAGGCCGTACCCACCTGCACGCCGGCTACGCCGAGTGCCATGGCCGCACGCACCCCGGCTGCGTCAGCGATGCCGCCAGCCGCGATCACCGGCACCCGCACCGCGCGCACGATCTGCGGCAGCAGGGCGAAGGTGCCGGCCTGGCTCGTGAGATCGTCCGAGAGGAAATGCCCACGGTGACCGCCGGCCTCCAGGCCCTGGGCGATGACAGCATCGACACCACGTGCTTCGAGCCAGCGCGCCTCCTCCACCGTGGTGGCCGAAGACAGCACCCTGGCGCCCCAGCTGCGCACGCGCGCCAGCAGGGCCTCGTCGGGCAAGCCGAAATGGAAGCTCACGACGGGCGGCCTGAACTCGGCCAGCAGATCGGCCGTTGCGGCATCGAAGGGGCGGCGCCCCGGTCCGGCGGGGATGGTCGCCGGATCGATGTCGTACTCGCGGTAGTAGTGCGCCAGGCTCTGGCGCCACACCGCTTCCCGGCGTTCGTCGGGCTCGGGAGGACGGTGGCAGAAGAAGTTGACGTTGTAGGGCTGCGTGGTCTGCGCACGGATCTTTCCCAGCTCGGCACGCAGGGTCTCGGGCGCCAGCATGGCACAGGGCAGCGAGCCCAGCCCCCCGGCATTCGACACGGCGATGGCCAGCGCACTGCCCTGCACACCCGCCATGGGCGCCTGGATCAGGGGCAGCTCGGTGCCCAACAGTTGCGGCAGACTCATGAAGTCGCTCCTGGAGTGTTGAACCCGCCCCAGGCACTGCGGTTGCGCCCCTCCGCCTTGGCCTGGTACAGGGCCTGGTCGGCACGCTTCAGTGCGGCCTGATGCGACGGATCGGCCGGATCCATCAAGGTCAGCCCCAGGCTAACGGTGCACTGCAGTTCCTGCCCGTGGTGGGCGACGACCGAGCGTTCGACATGCTGGCGCAGACGTTCTGCAAATTGCCAGAGGTTGTCGCGGTCGATATTCGGCAGGATGACCAGGAACTCCTCACCGCCCCAGCGTCCGGCCGCGTCCGTAGCCCGCACGTTGTCGCGCAGGCCTTGGGCCAGGGCACGCAACACGGCATCACCGGCGTCGTGGCCGTGGCTGTCATTGACGTCCTTGAACTGGTCGATGTCCAGGATCAGAACGCCCGCCACGTCACCGTAGCGCTGCAACCGTTGCCACTGGAGCTGCAAGCGCTCTTCCAGGGCGCGCCGGTTGATCAGTCCGGTCAGCTCGTCGGTCCGGGCCAGGGTCGTGAGCTGCGACAAGAGGGCATCCGAGGCCTCCTGCCAGCGCATGAACAGGCGGTAAATGAAGAAGCCCATGAACAGCACGATGAGCACAAACACCCAGAAAAAGACCCAGCTCGTCGCGGCCAGCACCTGGGCTGCGCGGGCCATGGCATCGGCGCTGCCAGCCCGCGCCACCTGGTCGGTTCCCAGCCAGATCGTCAGCAGGCCGTAGAACAGGGCACCACCGACCGTCGCCCAGATCAGGCGCAGGATGCGATGCCGTGTGTCTACCGATTCGCGGCACAGGTATTCCGGATGCCTCGCCTGCCAGCGCGCCAGTGCTGGCCAGCTCAAGAAAAGCAGGGGCCCGACGATGAGCGCGCTCTGCAGGAAGGCCCCCAGCCACCAGCCCTGCCAGATGGGCAGCAGGCCCGTGGTGTCAATGCGATTGGTGTAGGACCAGACAAGGGCGCCGGCGGAACCGAAGACGCTGCCCACAAAAGCCAGCTGCAGGTAGAAGAAAACCGAACGCAGGCTGCGCATGTCGCGCGGCACCGAGATGGCCCGGTAGCCGATCACCAGCACCGCAAAACCCAGCGGATTGGCTGCGGCGAAGACCAGGGCCCAAGCCAGGGGCATGCCCGCATAGATCGCCAGGGACAGGGTGGCCAGATAGGCCGGGATGGCGCCCCACCACCAGCCGAAGCACAAGGTCCACCAGAGGCAGATCAGCAAGGGGGGATACAGCGTGATGTAGACCTGGGTGCCACTGAAACCCAGGGGCAGACCGGACCACTGGAAGATCACCGTGGCCAGCCCCAAGCCCACGCTGGCCAGCAGGCTGAGCAGCCAGGCCCCCAACACCAGCAAGCGTTCGCGCTGCTGGCCTTGCCGCCACAGGGCCAGGGGCGACACGGCCTGAAAGGTACCACTGCCGGGCAACACACCGGGCTCGAGTCCACGGACCAAACCCGCGACTGCTGAGGATGGAACATGCGCCGGCGCCGACATGGCCCAAGGATAGCGGAAACGCCCCGTGCGTCCAGCCACTTAAAATCATGGCCTCCCGCCTGGCCTACCCCGGAATCCATCTTGTCCTACGCCCCCGAAACACGGCGCCGCCGCACCTTTGCCATCATCTCGCACCCCGACGCCGGTAAAACGACGCTGACGGAAAAGCTGCTGCTGTTCTCGGGCGCGATCCAGATCGCCGGCTCGGTCAAGGCGCGCAAGGCCAGCCGCCACGCCACCTCCGACTGGATGGAGATCGAAAAGCAGCGCGGCATCTCGGTGGCCAGCTCGGTGATGCAGATGCAGTACCGGGACCATGTGATCAACCTGCTCGACACCCCCGGCCACAAGGACTTCTCCGAAGACACCTACCGCGTGCTGACCGCCGTGGACTCGGCGCTCATGGTCATCGATGCAGCCAACGGCGTGGAGGCACAGACCCGCCGCCTGATCGAGGTCTGCCGCCAGCGCGACACCCCCATCATCACCTTCGTCAACAAGATGGACCGCGAGGTGCGCGACCCGCTGGACATCCTGGACGAGGTGGAGCGCGAACTGGGCATGCCCTGCGTGCCCATGACCTGGCCCGTGGGCCAGGGCAAGAGCTTCGGCGGCATCATCAACCTGCGCACCCAGGCCATGACGGTCTTCGAGTCGGGCAGCGAGCGCCGTCCGCAGGACTTCGAAGCCATCCCCGTCAGCGACACGGCGGCCCTCCAGGCCCGCTTTGGCGCCGAGTACGACGCCGCCCTCGAAAGCATGGAGCTGGCCACCGGCGCCTCGCCCGCCTTCGACCGTGCAGCCTTTCTGGCCGGCAAGCAGACGCCCGTGTTCTTCGGCTCCGGCGTGAACAACTTCGGCGTCATGGAGGTGCTGGACGCACTGGTGGACCTGGCCCCCTCGCCCGGCCCGCGCACCAGCTCGCTGCTCGTCAACAAACAGCCCGTGGTCAAGGAGATGCAACCCGACGACCACGCCTTCTCTGGCGTGGTCTTCAAGGTCCAGGCGAACATGGACGCCAACCACCGCGACCGCATCGCCTTCGTGCGCGTCTGCTCGGGCAAGTACGCGCCGGGCATGAAGCTCAAGGTGCAGCGCTCGGCCAAGGAACTGCGCCCGACCTCCGTGGTGACCTTCATGAGCCAGCGCCGCGAAGCCGTGGAAGAGGCCTACGCCGGCGACATCGTGGGCTTCACCACCCACGGTGGCGTGCAGCTGGGCGACACCATCACCGACGGCTCGATGGCCCTGCAGTACACCGGCCTGCCCTTCTTCGCGCCCGAGCTCTTCATGACCGTGGTGCTCAAGAACCCGCTGCGCACCAAACAGCTGCAGCAGGGCCTGGCCCAGCTCGGCGAAGAAGGTGCCATCCAGGTCTTCAAGCCCGAGATGGGCGGCAATATGCTGCTGGGCGCCGTGGGTCAGCTGCAGTTCGAAGTGGTGCAGCACCGCCTCAAGAGCGAGTACGACGCCGACGTGCGCCTCGAAGGCTGCCAGTACACGGGCGCGCGCTGGATCACCGCCGACACGCCGGCCGAGCTCAAGGCCTTCTGCGACGCCTACCCGCAGCGCCTGGCACGCGACGCGGCCGACACGCTGGCCTATCTGTGCACCTCACCGTACGACGTCCGGCTGGCGCAGGAACGTTTCCCGAAGATCCACTTCCATCCGCTGCGCGAGCATGCGGGCTTGGCGCTGCAGAGCGCGGGCTGATTCAGCGCGCGGCGAACCAGTCCGCCACCGCGCGCTGAAAGCGCGCGTGCCCCTTCTGCAGATGCAACATGTGCCCGCCTTCGGGCACGACCACGTACTGCTTGTCCGGGTTGGGCAACGCGATGAAGAAGGGCAGCAGCCCCTCGAGATCGGCCACGTCGTCGTACTGGCCGTGGATCATCATGGTCGGCACCGTGATCTTGCTCGCGTCGATCAGGGGCTGGCGCGTGAGCAGGTCCACCTGCGGGCCCGTGGGTGACTTGAGCTCGACCAGGGCTGCGGCCTTGGCGAAGGCGTCCATGACCACGGGGTCGTTGACCTCGTCGGGCGTCAGGGAATTGAAACGCAGCTTCCAGCCTTGCTCCGTGATGCGGATGTAGGGCGCGCGCTGGAAGGTCGCCAGGCGCGAGCGGCGGGCCTCCAGATCGGGGCTCCTGGCATGCATCTGGGCATAACTCGCGTAGCGTTTCACCTTCTGGGGCTGCGCCATCACGAACTGGCCACCGTACTGGGTGCCCCAGGACCAGGCCAGCAGCTGCACCTGCGGCACGCCGCGCAGCTGGCAGATGAAGTCCACCACGGCATTCAGATCAGCGGCGGCCTGCTCGGTCGTGATGTGGCCCTCGGGCTTGGTGGAGCTGCCAAAACCGCGTATATCGGGCGCGAAGACATCGAAGCCCTGTTTGGCCAAGAAGTCCATGAGGCTGTACTCGGGGCGGCCCGGCACCTTGAGGTCGAAGGTCTCGCGGCCGGCCGTGGCCGAGCCGTGGGCCAGCACCAGCACGGGCTTGCCCTGGGGACTGCCTTGGTATTTCTCCCAGAGGAAGAGGCGCAGCTCGTCCTGCAGCACCCAGTGCTGCGTGCCCTGCACGGGCAGCTCGTTTTCTTTCATGAAAGACGTCTCAGTTAAAGTTGCTGCGATTTTGCTTCATCGCCCATGCTTCCCCTGACCCACTGGCCTGCCGAACAGCGCCGCCGTATCACCGGCGTGTTCACCGACATCGACGACACGCTGACGACCGAGGGCGCCATCACCGCCGAGGCCCTGCAGGCGCTGGCCGACCTGAAGGCAGCGGGCCTGGCGGTCTTGCCCATCACCGGCCGACACATCGGCTGGTGCATGCCGCTGATGGACGGCGGCAGCACGGCGCCCTGGCCCGCCGATGCCATGGTGGCCGAGAACGGCGCGCTGGCGCTCGTGCCTGCGCCTGACACAGCAAGCGATCACCGCAGGCAGCTGTCCAAGCTGTACCAGCAAGACGCTGCCACCCGCGCCGCCCATCAGGCCCGCATGGAGCGGGTGGCCGCCCAAGTGTTGGCCGAGGTGCCGGGCGCTCTGCGTGCCCGCGACGTGGGCGGGCGTGAAACCGACCTGGCCTTCGACTACAACGAGTTCACCCAGCTGCCACCCGATGCGGTACAGCAGATCCTGGCCATCCTGCAAGGGGCCGGCATGTACACCACGGTCAGCAGCATCCACATCCATGGTTGCTTCGACGACTACAACAAATGGCGGGGGGCGCGCTGGATCGTCCGCGAACTCTACGGGCGCGATCTGACGCAGGAACTGGACCGCTGGGTCTTCGTCGGTGACTCGGGCAACGACCAGCCCATGTTCCAGCACTTCACCCACAGCGTGGGCGTGGCCAACATCCGCCGCTTCGAAGCCCAGTTGCAGCACAAGCCGCGCTACATCACGCAGGGCGAACGCGGCGCAGGCTTTGCCGAACTGGCACAGGCGCTGCTGCGCCCCTGAACGCGGGCCTCAGCGCGCCACGACCTTGAGGCTGTGGGGCTCGGTCTGGGCCATCACGGCACCGGTCATGCCGTTGACCAGCTCCAGGCGCAGCGCATAGTCATCGGCCGGGGGATTGAGCCAGACCTCGGTCTGCCCGGCCAGGAAGTTCAGCACCTCTGGCTTGCGACCGGTGCGCTCCAGCACCAGACGGAAATGCCCGGTGTCCGGCACCCTGGCGCCCACATGCGAGATGTTGTAGCCGCTGGCGTGGAACTGCACACGGAAGGGCGGGCGCAAGGTCTCACCGGCCGGCGGGCTCATGATCTCGATGCGTGCCGGCCCCGTCAGACTGGCCGGGTTCACGTCCTTGTTCTGCTTGCTGATGGTCAGCGTCAGCGGCTTGCTGTAGACGAAGAAGGGAATGTGACCTTCGTCGGCCAGCAGCATGCGCAACTCGTACTTGCCCGGCGGCAGGTTGAGCACGGTCTCCATCTGGCCCTTGCCGAAGTGGATGTACTTCTCGGTAAAGGGCAGCGGCTTGGTGAAATCCAGCGGCAGCGGCTGGTTCACGAGCAGGTGGTGATGCCCGGCACGGCCCGCGGTCTTGCCTGCAGGCACGAGGCCGCGCATGGACAGGCCGAAACGCAGCACGAAGGGCGACTCGCGGACCTCGCCGTCCTCGATGTTGGTGAAATAGGACTCGGGTGAGCGCGTAGGGGGCACCGTGACCCAGGGATGGGGCACGATCTCGGGCACCTGGGATGCGGTGGTGGCAGGCGCGGCGGTCGTGGCGGCCGCGAGGTGATGACCCGCGTGCTGGGCCAGTGCCGGCTGCAGACCAGCCAGCAGGGCCGCGAGGGACATGGGGAGGAGCGAACGTGCCTTCATGCTTTTTTGACTTGTATCAAGACCGCCGAGGCTAGCAGGAAGGGATGCCCCGTGCATCACACGGATATGGGACCCAGCATGGTGCATGACGCCAGATCTGAGCCTCAGTTATCCAACGCCGCCGTGGTCAACCTTGTGGACAAGTCACGGAACAAGTCGCGCAGGCCGCGCCAGCATTGGGCTGGCACGGCCTGCCTGTTAGACGGGCAGCACACGGAATGCCGGCGCCTCAGGCTCGCGCGAGCACCGGCCCCAGTGCCTGCCCCGTGTGCGTACCCAGGCGCACCACCTCTTCAGGCGGCGCAGAGGCCACGATGCGGCCACCGTCCTTGCCGCCTTCGGGCCCCAGGTCCACGATCCAGTCGGCTTCGGCGATCACGTCGAGGTCGTGCTCGATCACGACCACGCTGTGGCCACCGTCCACCAGGCGGTGCAGCACGCGGATGAGCTTGTCCACATCGG
>JAIERT010000368.1 GCA_019746735.1 Burkholderiaceae bacterium
CCCGGGCCGACCTCAAGTCCGACGTGCTGCGGGATCTGGACAAGCAGAAACAGGTGCTCAACGGCTACCGGGGCAACCCCAGCATCGCTCAGGGTGTTCTCGACGAAGTACTGCAGCAGATCGAGCAAAGCTACAGCCAGCTCAACAGCCTCTCGGGCAAGGTCGGTCATGTGCTGACCGAGAACGACTGGCTCATGAGCATCCGCAGCCGCATCGGCATCCCCGGCGGCACCTGCGCCTTCGATCTGCCGGCCTACTATGCCTGGCAGCACGAGTCGCCCCAGCAGCGCCGTACGGACCTGCAGTGCTGGGTTGCCAACCTGACGCCGCTGGCCGATGCCATCAGCCTGCTGTTGACCTTACTACGCGACTCGGGCGTGCCGCAGAAAGTGCTCGCGCAGGCCGGCCAGTTTCAGCAGGCCCTGCCGCAAGGCCGCACCTTCCAGCTGCTGCGTCTGGCCATCGATCCGACCCTGGGTCTGATCCCCGAAATCAGCGGCAACCGGCTCATCGTCTCCATCCGCCTCATGCAACTCGGCGACGACGACCGTCTGCACGCCGGCAATCAGGATGCGAGCTTCGATCTGACCCTGTGCTCTTGAACACGGCGCGTGTGAGCATGTCCCGTCCCGAAGACCCCACCCCCATCGCCAGGCCGCGCCTGGTCAGCTGCCCGAACTGCGGGGGTGACAGTGTCTACGCGGCGAGCAATCCGCATCGGCCGTTCTGCAGCGAACGCTGCAAGAAGATGGATCTGGGCGCCTGGGCCAGCGAGAGCTTCCGCGTCCCAGCCGAGGCGCCGCCGGACGCGCAGGAATTCGGCGACCCGAAACTTCAGTGAGCCGGGGCCTGGATGGGGCCTGTATATCCCCGCTCCTCGGCCAGCCAGTGCAGCACGGGAATCGCGCCCGGCAGCACCGGTGCGGGCTGCACCGGCAACTGTGCCCAGGCACAGGACTGCCCTTCGCGCATCTGCAACTCGCCCCGCCAGCGCAGCACCTTGCAGAAGTGAAGGCGCACCAGGGCGTGCGGATAGTCGACCACCTCGGTCTTCCAGGACTCGACGTCCTCGACCTCCAGAGCTATACCCAGCTCCTCGAGCAGTTCGCGCCGCAGCGCCTGGGCCACGGTCTCCCCGGCCTCAAGCTTGCCGCCAGGAAATTCCCAATAGCCCGCGTAGACCTTGCCCTCGGGGCGCGAGGTCAGGAGGAAGTGCCCGTCGGGCCGCAACAGGATGCCTACGGCCACTTCGGTGATGGCACGGTCGGCGCCACCCTCGCGCGGTCGATCGGCATCGGCAATCAACGGCTGCTTCATGCGCTGGCGTGCTTGCCCGCGTAGTCCTTGGCAAACTGGTAGGCCACGCGTCCGCTGCGCGAGCCGCGCTCCAGCGCCCAGACCAGGGCCTCGGGCTGTGCCGCCTCGATGGCCTGGGCGGGCACACCGAAGGACGAAAGCCATTGCGCCACGATGCTCAGGTACTCGTCCTGACTGAAAGGATAGAAGCTCACCCAGAGACCGAAGCGCTCGGACAGGGAGATCTTCTCCTCGACCACCTCACCGGGGTGGATCTCGCCATCGTCGGTGTGCTGGTAGCTCAGGTTGTCCTTCATGTACTCGGGCAAGAGGTGGCGCCGGTTGCTGGTCACGTAAATCAGCACATTGGGCGTGGCCGCTGCCACCGAGCCGTCAAGGATGGACTTGAGCGCCTTGTAGCCGCCCTCGCCATCCTCGAAACTCAGATCGTCGCAGAAGATGATGAACTTCTCGGGCCGTTGCGAGACCACGTCCACGATGTCGGGCAGATCCACCATGTCAGCCTTGTCCACCTCGATCAGCCGCAGCCCCTGGGCCGCATAGGTGTGCAGGCAGGCCCGGATCAGCGAGGACTTGCCGGTCCCGCGCGCGCCGGTCAGCAGCACGTTGTTGGCCGGCAGGCCGCGCACGAACTGCTCGGTGTTGCGCTGGATCTTCTCCTTCTGCGGTTCGATCTCCTTGAGCTGCTCCAGCTTCATCGCCGCAACGTGGCGCACAGGCTCGACGACCCCATGGCCCGAGCTGCGCTTGCGGTAGCGGAAGGCAATGGATGCCCCCCAATCCGGCTGACTCAGGGGCTGCGGCAGGATGGCCTCGATGCGCAGCATCAGCTGCTCAGCGCGTTCGAGTAAACGTAGGAATTGTTCGTTCATGGAAGACGGTTTATTCGCGGAGCACCCGCAGAACCGGCTTTGCCGGGCTGCTGGGTGCGCCCTCTGCAAGGGGGATGGCGCAGCGAACGTAGGGAGCGTAACCTGGGGGTGTTCAACTCCGGTAGTCGGCGTTGATCGTCACGTAGTCGTGGCTGAAGTCGCAGGTCCAGACCGTATCCTCGGCTGTACCACGTCCCAGCGCGACACGCACCGTGATCTCGCTCTGCTTCATCACACGCTGGCCGTCCTCTTCACGGTAGGCCGGGTTGCGTCCGCCCTGCACGGCGACATGCACGTCATCCAGATAGAGATCGATCTTGCTCTGGTCCAGATCGGCGATCCCGGCATAGCCCACCGCCGCCAGGATGCGGCCCAGGTTCGGGTCGCTGGCGTAGAAGGCCGTCTTGACCAGGGGCGAATGCGCAATCGCATAGGCCACAAGCCGGCACTCTTCGGCAGATCTGCCATCCTGAACGCGCACGGTGATGAACTTGGTTGCGCCCTCGCCGTCACGCACGATGGCCTGGGCCAGCTTGCGCGCCACCTCCAGCATCGCGGCCTTGAGCTTCTGGCCATCGGCGCTGTCCAGCGATTCGATGACCGGATGCGCGGCCTTGTTGCTGGCGATCACCACAAAGGAATCGTTGGTCGAGGTATCACCGTCGACCGTCACGCGATTGAAGGAACCCTCGGCCAGCTCGCGCGCCAGCTGCTGCATCACAGAGGGGCTCACGCGCGCATCGGTCGCCATATAGCCCAGCATGGTGGCCATATTGGGGCGGATCATGCCGGCGCCCTTGCTGATGCCGGTGATGCTGACCTTGACGCCGCCAATCACCACCTGGGCACCAAAGGCCTTGGGCACGGTGTCCGTGGTCATGATGCCCTCGGCCGCGCGGGCCCAGTTGTCCTCGCGCGCATCGGCGATGGCGGCGGGCAGGCCGGCCTCGATGCGCTCCGAGGGCAGCTGTTCCATGATCACCCCGGTCGAGAAAGGCAGGATCTGCTCGGGCGCAATACCCAGCCGCTGGGCCAGCGCCGCGCAGGTGCTGCGCGCACGCTGCAGGCCTTCGGCCCCCGTGCCGGCATTGGCGTTGCCCGTGTTGATGACCATGGCGCGGATGCCCTTGCCGGCCGCAAGATGCTCACGACAAACCTGTACCGGTGCGGCGCAAAAGCGGTTCTGCGTGAAGACGCCACTCACGCTGGCGCCCTCGTCGAGCAGGACGACGGTCAGATCCTTGCGGTTGGCCTTGCGCACGCCTGCCTCGGCGACGCCGATGCGCACGCCTGCGACGGGAAAGAGTTCAGCCGGATTGGGGGCAGACAGGTTGACGGGCATGGTGCAACTCGGTGGGATTTCAGCTCAGCTTGCCGTGGCAGTGCTTGTACTTCTTGCCGCTACCGCAGGGGCAGGGCTCGTTGCGGCCGACGCGCGGCACGGCGGCCACCTGGGTCCCGGCATCGACCGTGGTCTGGACCTCGCCGGTTTCGGTGGGGGCGGTATAGGTCACGTTGGCAATCTGCTCGGCCCGGCTCTCCATGGCCTCGGCCGCCTGTTCGATCTGCTCGCTGGACTGCACACGCACCGTCATCAGCGTCTTGGTGACCTCGTTCTTGACGGAATCGAGCAGCTGACCGAAGAGCTCGAAAGCCTCGCGCTTGTATTCCTGCTTGGGCTGCTTCTGGGCATAGCCACGCAGATGGATGCCCTGACGTAGGTAGTCCAGCGCACTGAGGTGCTCGCGCCAGTGCGTGTCGATGCTCTGCAGCAGCACCATGCGTTCGAACTGGGTGAAGTTGGCCGCGCCGACTTGGTCCACCTTGGCCTGGTAAGCCGCATGGGCGGCCGCCAGCACTTTCTCCACGATGTCCTCGTCGCCGATGGCGCTGGCCTCTTCGACCAGGCGTCGCAGCGGCACATCGAGCAGCCACTCGTCGTGCAGCACCTTCTGCAGACCGGCGACATCCCACTGCTCTTCCACCGACTCCTCGGGCACGTACTGGCGCACGAGATCGGTAAAGCAGCCCTCACGCAGGGAGGCGATCTGGGTCGACATGTCCTGGGCATCCAGGATGGCGTTGCGCTGCTGGTAGATCACCTTGCGCTGGTCATTGGCCACGTCATCGTATTCCAGCAGCTGCTTGCGGATATCGAAGTTGCGCGCCTCGACCTTGCGCTGGGCACTCTCGATGCTGCGCGTGACGATGCCAGCTTCGATGGCTTCGCCCTCCGGCATCTTGAGACGATCCATGATGGCGCGCACCCGATCGCCCGCGAAGATGCGCATCAACGAATCGTCGAGGCTCAGGTAGAAGCGCGAGGATCCCGGATCGCCCTGGCGGCCCGAACGGCCGCGCAGCTGGTTGTCGATGCGACGGGACTCATGCCGCTCGGTCGCGATGATGCGCAGGCCACCCAGGGCCACGACCTTCTCGTGCTCCTGGTTCCATTGCACGCGCAGCGCATCGATCTGCTTGCGCTTGGCCGCCGCGTCCAGCGTCGCATCGGCCTCGATCGTTCCGATCTCCTTTTCCACATTGCCACCGAGCACGATGTCGGTGCCGCGACCCGCCATATTGGTCGCGATGGTGATCATCTTCGAGCGGCCGGCCTGGGCGATGATGTCGGCCTCGCGTGCGTGCTGCTTGGCGTTAAGCACCTGGTGCGGCAACTTGGCCTTCTCCAGCAGCTGGGCGATGATCTCCGAATTCTCGATCGAAGTCGTACCCACCAGAACCGGTTGTCCACGCTCGTAGCATTCGCGGATGTCGGCAATGGCCGCCGCGTACTTCTCGGCCGTGCTCTTGTAGACGCGGTCCAGCTGGTCGTCACGACGGCTGACGCGGTTGGGCGGGATCACCACGGTCTCCAGGCCGTAGATCTCCTGGAATTCATAGGCCTCGGTGTCGGCCGTGCCCGTCATGCCAGCCAGCTTGCCATAGAGACGGAAATAGTTCTGGAAGGTGATGGAGGCCAGGGTCTGGTTCTCGGCCTGGATGGCCACGCCTTCCTTGGCTTCAACGGCCTGGTGCAGGCCATCGCTCCAGCGCCGGCCAGTCATCAGCCGCCCCGTGAACTCGTCGACGATGACGACCTCGCCGTTCTGCACCACATAGTGCTGATCACGGTGGAACAGATGCCGCGCCCGCAGCCCGGCATACAGGTGGTGCATCAGGGTGATGTTGGCCGGGTCGTAGAGGCTGGCGCCCTCGGGCAGCAGACCCGCCTGTGCCAGCAGGGCCTCGGCCTTCTCATGACCGGCCTCGGTCAGGAAGACCTGGTGGCTCTTCTCGTCCACGGTGAAGTCACCGGGCTTGATCACGCCCTCACCGGTGCGCGGATCGGCCTCGCCTTCCTGGCGCGTCAGGTGCGGCACCAGCTTGTTGATCGCCAGGTACAGCGCGGTATGGTCCTCCGCCTGACCACTGATGATCAGCGGCGTACGGGCCTCGTCGATCAGGATGGAGTCCACCTCGTCGACGATGGCGTAGTTCAGCCCGCGCTGCACCCGGTCCGCCACCTCGTAGACCATGTTGTCACGCAGGTAGTCGAAACCGTATTCGTTGTTGGTGCCGTAGGTGATGTCAGCCGCATAGGCGGCCTGCTTGTCCTGGCGCGACATCTGCGGCAGGTTGATGCCGACGGTCAGCCCCAGGAAGTTGTAGAGCCGGCCCATCCACTGGGCATCGCGGTTGGCGAGGTAGTCGTTGACCGTCACGACGTGCACGCCCTTGCCCGTCAGCGCATTGAGGTAGACCGGCAGCGTCGCAGTCAGTGTCTTGCCCTCACCGGTGCGCATTTCCGAGATCTTGCCCTGGTGCAGCGACAAACCACCCATGAGCTGCACATCGAAATGGCGCATCTTCATCACACGCTTGGAGCCTTCGCGCACCACGGCAAAGGCCTCGGGCAGCAGGTCGTCCAGGGTGGCGCCCTTGGCGATGCGTTCGCGGAACTCACCGGTCTTGGCCTGCAAGGCCGCGTCGCTGAGTTTCTCCAGTTCTGCTTCCAGTGCGTTGATGCGGGTCACCACGCCCCGGTACTGTTTGAGCAGCCGATCGTTGCGGCTGCCGAAGATTTTGGTGAGGATGTTGATGCCCATGAACGCGGTGCCGCCCTGCCAATCCGATGGAAACGGCGGGCCGTGCAATCCTTATCAGTCTAGATCGATGAGTGCTGCCTTGTACCGGCAACAGCGAAACCCGGCGCCTGTAGGCACCGGGAGCGCGAAGCGCCTGATTCTACCGTTGCGCCGCTGCGGGGGCCGCGGGCGCCAGCGGGCTGGCGGGCTGGGCCGGTGCCGCGCTGGCGGCTGCGACAGCCGCTGCGGGAACAGCAGATGACGACAGGGGCGCCGGCGGGGCGCCAGGCTGCACTGCCGGAGGGACCTGTGCGGCAGGCATCGCCGCAGGCTTGGGAGAGACGGGAGCGGCGGGCACGACGACCGAGGTCGGCGCCACCGGACGCTGCACCGCCGGGGCCGGCGCAGCTGCAACGGGGGGTTTGGGCAGTGGTGCCGCAGCCAGCTGGACCGGCTGGCTGCGGTTGGCATTCATGAACTTGCTCGGGTCCTGGGGGACGCCTCGCACCAGCACCTCGAAATGCAGGTGCGGACCGGTCGAACGGCCGGTGCTGCCGACTTCGGCGATCTTCTGGCCGCGCTTGACCAGATCGCCTTTCTTGACCATGACCCTGGAGGCGTGGGCATAGCGTGTGACGAGATCCTTGCCATGGTCCACCTCGACCATGTTGCCGTAATCCGGGCGGAACTCCTGGGTCACCACGACCCCGCCAGCGGCCGCGAGGATGGCCGTGCCGGCGGAGGACTGGTAATCGATGCCGGTATGCAGGGCCGAACGACCAGTGAAGGGATCGATGCGCCAGCCAAAGCCCGAACCCGCCCCGCCGAACGCCACCGGGTGCTGGGTCGGGATCATCATGGACTTGACCTTCTGCTCGAACAGCCGGGACTCGACCACCGACATCAGGTCGGTACGCTGCCCCGCCACGCGATCCAGATCTTCCAGCGTCTTCTGCAGCTCTTCCATGGTCAAGGGGCGGCCAGACACCAGTGCGCCGCCCTGCCCGGGCCGGACCTTGATGTCCGAGGGATTGATGCCGGCCAGTCCGGAGACGCGCTCGCCGAGCGATTCCAGCTGCAGCAGCTTGGCCTGCATCTCGCCGATACGACGGGCCATGACGTCGAGGTTTTCCCGCATGAACCTGTCACGCAGGGCAAATTCGTCTTTGACGACCAGCTTGACCAGCGAACCAATCACGGGCCAGCCCTCCCGGGCGCCCTTGAGGAACACCCAGTGGTACAGGCCGGCGGCCACCAGCATCAGCACAAACGATAGGCTCAGGCTGACCAGCAGCAGCTTGGTACCACTCAGATGTATCGCACGGCTTCTGGCCAGCCATGCATCCGTGATAATCAAATGCATC